>CALMPB010000384.1 GCA_937871985.1 uncultured Burkholderiaceae bacterium | reverse complement strand
CCCAGTACAGCCAGACAACCGCCCGGGGTCGCAGGATCCCGGGCGGTTTCAATTCGGGGCCTGTCGACAGGCCTTAGTCTTCGCGGCGCAGGTGCGGGAAGAGGATGACGTCGCGGATGCTGGGGCTGTCGGTCAGCAGCATGACCAGCCGGTCGATGCCGATGCCGCAGCCGCCTGTCGGAGGCATGCCGTATTCCAGGGCGCGAATATAGTCGGCGTCGTAGTACATGGCTTCTTCATCGCCCGCATCCTTGGCCTGAACCTGGGCCTGGAAGCGCGCCGCTTGATCCTCGGGGTCGTTAAGCTCTGAAAAGCCATTGGCGATTTCGCGGCCCGTCATGAACAGCTCGAAGCGCTCGGTGATGCCGGGTTGGGTATCCGAAGCGCGCGCCAGCGGCGAAACCTCGATCGGATAATCGATGATATAGGTGGGGTTCCACAGCTTGGCTTCGGCGGTTTCCTCGAACAAGGCCAGTTGCAGGGCGCCGACGCCCGCATGGGCCAGCGTGGGGCTGTCGACGTCGACGCGGTGCTTTTTGAGCTCGGCCCGCAGGAAGGCCTGGTCGCCCAGTTGCTCGGCCGTGTAGCCGGGCGCGTATTTGAGGATGGCCTGGACAATGGTGAGCCGATCGAAAGGCTGGCTGAGATCCAGGGTTTTCTCCTGGTAGGTGAGCACGGCGCTGCCGGTGGCGGCAATGGCGGCGTTGCGCAGCAGGGACTCGGTGAACTCCATGAGCCAGCGGTAGTCGGTGTAGGCGGCGTAGAACTCCATCATGGTGAATTCGGGGTTGTGCCGCGGGCTGACGCCTTCGTTGCGGAAGTTGCGGTTCAGTTCGAAAACCCGTTCGAATCCTCCGACGATAAGCCGCTTCAAGTACAGTTCGGGCGCGATGCGCAGGAACATCTGCATGTCCAGCGCATTGTGATGCGTGGTGAAGGGCTTGGCGGTGGCGCCTCCCGGAATCGGGTGCAGCATGGGCGTCTCGACTTCCAGGAAGCCTGAATCCAGCATGAACTGCCGGATGCTGCCGATGGCCTTGCTGCGCGCGACGAAGGTGCGGCGCGTTTCTTCCGTCATGATGAGATCGACGTAGCGCTGGCGATAGCGCAGTTCCTGGTCGGCCACGCCGTGGAATTTGTCGGGCAGGGGACGCAATGACTTGGAAAGCAGCCGAACCGAGGCGGCATGCACCGAAAGTTCGCCCTTGTTCGTCTTGAATACCGTGCCTTCGACGGCCAGGATGTCGCCGATGTCCCAGGTCTTGAACTGGCTGTATTGTTCTTCGCCCAGGCTGCTTTTGTCCAGATAGACCTGGATGCGCCCGCTGCCGTCCTGCAGCGTGGCGAAGCTGGCCTTGCCCATGACGCGCTTGAGCATCATGCGGCCCGCGACCTTGGCCGGCTTGGCCAGCTCGGCCAGCGCTTCCTTGTCGGCATCGTCATAGGCGCGATGCAATTCGGCCGCTACGCTGTCGGGCCTGAAATCGTTGGGATAGGCGACGCCGTCGGCACGCAACCTGCCCAGTTTGCCCCGGCGCTCGGCGATCAGGTGGTTTTCATCGAGGGCTGGCGTGGAGACGGTGGGATCGGTCATGATGGGTTTTGAATGTTGATCGGGTAAGAATGGTTGCTCGGGCGGCGGGGCGTCTGCACAGGGGCGGGGCCGCTCAATGCGGCCGCTGGCTCGCGCACGGCCTTAGACGCCTTGTTTCAGGCTGGCCTGGATGAAAGGATCCAGGTCGCCGTCCAGCACCTTTTGAGTGTTGGAAATTTCCACGTTGGTGCGCAAATCCTTGATGCGGCTTTGATCCAGCACGTAAGAACGGATCTGGTGGCCCCAGCCCACATCGGTCTTGGCATCTTCCATTTTTTGCTGCTCGGCCATGCGCTGGCGCATTTCCAGCTCGTACAGGCGCGACTTGAGCATTTGCATGGCTTCGGCCCGGTTGCGATGCTGCGAGCGGTCGTTCTGGCACTGGACGACGATGCCGCTGGGCATGTGGGTGATGCGCACGGCCGAGTCGGTTTTGTTGATGTGCTGGCCGCCGGCGCCGCTGGCCCGGTAGGTGTCGACACGAAGATCGGCCGGGTTGATCTCGATCTCGATGGAGTCGTCGACCTCGGGATAGACGAACACGCTGGCGAACGAGGTGTGGCGGCCGTTGGCCGAATCGAAAGGGCTTTTGCGCACCAGGCGGTGCACGCCGGTTTCGGTGCGCAGAAAGCCGAAGGCGTAGTCGCCTTCGATCTTGATGGTGGCCGATTTGATGCCGGCCACTTCGCCGGGAGATTCCTCGAGCACTTCCGCCTTGAAGTCCTTGCGTTCGCAGTAGCGCAGGTATTGGCGCAGCAGGATGGAGGCCCAGTCCTGGGCCTCGGTGCCGCCGGCGCCCGATTGGATGTCCATGAAGCAATTGAGCGGGTCGGCCGGATTGTTGAACATGCGGCGGAACTCCAGCTCTTCGAGGCGGGCCCCCAGTTTGTCGCAGTCTTGTTCGATGGCCAGCAGCGTGGCATCGTCGTTGTCGTCGGCGGCCAGCTCGAACAGTTCCTTGGCCTCGGCCAGCCCCCCGCCGATGTCGGAGAGCGTACCGACCACGGTTTCCAGGGCTTTTTTTTCACGGCCCAGATCCTGGGCGTGTTTGGGATCGTTCCAGACTTCGGCGCTTTCGAGTTCGGCGTTTACGACTTGCAGGCGCTCGGCTTTGGCATCGAAGTCAAAGATACCCCCGTAATGCCAGTTGACGCTCGGAGTAGTCGTCCAGGCGTGCGGCAAGTTGGTTTTGGCGTTCGGCTTCCATAGTGTTCCTGATCGTGCGTATATATATTGACAAAACACGACATTTTAACTGACTTGACAAAACCCCATATTTTCACTGACGTTGAGTCCCGCCTGGGCGCCGCCCGGCTTAAGCTGCAATACGCATGGAGCTGGCATTGTCGGCGTTTTCGTGCTGGGCGCCGGCGCTTTCCGCCTGGGTGCTCAGCTTGAAGCGGGCCACGACGGCCTGCAATCCGTCCGCCTGCTCGAGCTGCCATGCCGTGGCGTTGGCCGATTCCTGCGCCAGCTCGACGTTTTTCTGCGTAATGGCATCCATTTGCCTGACCGCGCGATTGACCTCGTGAATGCCGCGGGCCTGCTCGGCGGATGCCGCACTGATGCCGTGCACGATGGCGTTGACCTCTTGCACCGATTGCATGATTTTTTGCATGGTCCGGCCCAGGTTTTCGATTTGCCGCGTGCCGGCTTCGACCTGATTCTGGGAGCCCTGGATGAGCGCGGCGATTTCCTTGGACGAGGCCGCGGCGCGCAGGGCCAGGCTGCGCACTTCGCCGGCCACGACGGCGAATCCCCGACCATGGGTTCCGGCCCGGGCCGCCTCGACGGCGGCGTTCAGCGCCAATATATTGGTTTGAAACGAGATGTTGTTGATGATTCGGACGATCTCGGCCATTTGGGCGGAGCTCTGGCTCAAGGCTTGCATCGTGTCGATCGACCGCTGGACTTCGTCGTTGCCGCCCGTGGCGCTGTCGAAGGCCTGGCTGGCCAGTTTTTCCGCCCGGCCGGCATGATCCGCGTTCTGCTGCACGGTCGAAGCCAGTTGCTCCATGGCCGCGGCGGTCTGCTGAAGGCCGCTGGCCTGTTCGACGCTGCGGCTGGAAAGATCGGCATTGCCACGGGATATCTGCAGGGTGCTGGTGGCTATCTGAGCGCTATGGCGGCGCACATGCCGGGCGACGTTCTGCAGGCCTTGTCCAATGCCGTTCAAGGCTTCCAGCAAATTGCCCAGTTCATCCGCGCGGCGGATCCTGGCCGTGGCGGTCAGGTCGCCTTCGGACAAGCGGCGCGCCAGTCTCACCCCTTCGTCCAGGGGAGCCTTTATGGATCGGTACAAATAGAAAAGCGCCAGGGCGCTGCAAAGCAGCAGGGCGGCAAGGGAGCCCATGGCCAGCGCGTAGGCCCGTGCGCTCCGCTCGGAGGCCGCCTCGATCTGCCCGGCGTAGCGGTTGGCCAGCATGATGTCCACGTCGTTCAGATTGCGTTCGACTTCGGCGGTGGCATTGGTGTATTGCTGCCCCAAAAGCAGGACTCTGGCCAGCAACGGCTCGGGAAGCCCGATTTTCAAGCCTCCGTGGCCATCGTCGAACAAGCCTTTGGCGGTGTTGATGGCTTCGGTTTCCGTCTTGGCCAGCTCCAGGGTTTTGGCATAAGTGGCTTTCAGCGTGCTCAATTCCGCAGCCGAGAAGTCCGCGCTTTCCAGTTTCTTCATCAACGGCAGCGTCAGGCCATTGGCATCCAGGGCGCGGCCGTTCACGATGGCGGAATAATGTTCATAGCGCTCTTCGAATTCCGGCTGTTCGACGGAGACGAACGCCAGGGCGTTGCGGGTCAGGGCCTGCGCGTATTGCTTGTATTCGGCGGTCAGCGCAGTCGCCCGCGCGCGCTGCGTTTCGATCTGCTTGATGTGCTCGAGGCTGCGGGTCAGGTTGTCCAGGGCGCCCAGAACGAGCAGCGAGAACAGCGTAAGTACGGCAAGGAAGACGATGAAACCTTTCTTTAGCGTGAAGCGTCGTGTCATGTGGGCGTCGAATGAAGTTGCCGCGGCGCGTATTGAAGAACGAGGATGCGCCTGCGCTCCGCACGAGTATGGCGAGCTTATATTGCAGCTTTGCGACGGATCGCCCGAAGATGGGTGGAATCGCGGCGCGGCCATGCCCGAGATGGGGTATCGTTGACATAGGCGCGGTGCGCGCAGCGCCGGGCTCATCAGCGACTTTTTTTGTTGCTGACGCCATGCTGAATTGATAGTTAAAATCAACCATGGCAATAAGATCAATTAATTTTACAAATTGCCAGTCGCCGCCTATACTGGCTACAAGTTCAGTTTCCAACCCACCCATCAACTACTAAGGAAGACAAGAAATGTCCTTGATCAACACTGAAATCAAACCATTCAAAGCAACGGCTTACCACAATGGCAAATTCGTCGATGTCAGCGAGCAGTCCCTGAAAGGCAAGTGGTCTGTCCTGGTTTTCTACCCCGCCGACTTCACCTTCGTTTGCCCCACCGAGCTCGAAGATCTGGCCGATCACTACGCCGAATTCCAGAAGCTGGGCGTCGAGATCTACAGCGTTTCCACCGATACGCATTTCTCGCACAAGGCTTGGCACGACACGTCGGACGCCATCAGCAAGGTCAACTACCCCATGCTGGCCGACCCCACCCATTTGCTGGCCAATAACTTCGGCGTGCTGATCGAAGAAGAAGGCATCGCTCTGCGCGGCACGTTCGTCATCAACCCCGAAGGCCAGATCAAGGTTCTGGAAATCCACGACAACGGCATCGGCCGCGATGCGTCCGAGCTGCTGCGCAAGGTCAAGGCTGCGCAATACATTGCCGCTCACCCCGGCGAAGTTTGCCCCGCCAAGTGGGAAGAAGGCGCCAAGACGCTGACTCCTTCGCTGGATCTGGTCGGCAAGATCTAAGTTTCAAGCTTGTTCGCTGGCCAAAAGCCGGCATCGCAATGCTTGCCGTTCGGGCTACGAGCCTGAACGGCGCCTATCAGGCGGTTCGGATGCCGCCATCGTACCGGCGCATCCGGACTCCCATAACCATTACTTCATAAGAGAATACCAGCCATGTTAGACGCAAACCTCAAAACTCAGTTGAAATCGTATCTGGAAAAGGTCTCGCAGCCGATAGAGATCGTTGCCTCGTTGGATGAGGGTGCCAAGTCGCATGAGCTGCGCGAGCTTTTGCAGGAAATCGCCGAGTTGTCCGACAAGATCACGCTGACCGAAAACAGCGCGGCGTCGGATCGCAAGCCGGCTTTCAGCATCAACCGTCCCGGCACGGATATCAGCGTGAAATTCGCGGGTATTCCCATGGGACACGAATTCACGTCGCTGGTGCTTGCCCTGTTGCAGGTCGGCGGCCATCCCATCAAGCTGGACGACGCGGTGATCGAACAGATCCGCAACCTTGATGGCGATTATCGATTTGAAACCTATTTTTCGCTGTCGTGCCAGAACTGCCCCGACGTGGTGCAGGCGCTGAACGTCATGTCGATCATCAATCCGCGCATCCGCCACGTGGCGATCGACGGCGCCTTGTATCAAAACGAGGTCGACGAGCGCCAGATCATGTCGGTGCCTACCGTATATCTCAACGGCGAGCTTTTCGGGCAGGGCCGCTCGGGCGTCGAGGAAATCCTGGCCAAGCTGGATACCGGCGCAAGCAGCCGCAAGGCCGAGGAACTCAACGCCAAAGAGCCGTTCGACGTGCTTATCGTGGGCGGTGGCCCGGCTGGCGCGGCGGCGGCGGTCTATGCGGCGCGCAAGGGCATCCGCACGGGCGTGGTGGCCGAACGCTTCGGCGGCCAGGTGCTCGACACCATGGCCATCGAGAACTTCATTTCCGTCAAGGAAACCGAGGGGCCCAAGTTTGCGGCCGCGCTGGAAGAGCACGTCCGGGCGTACGACGTCGACATCATGAACCTGCAGCGGGCCACGGAACTGGTTCCCGGCAAGCTCATCGAGGTCAAGCTGGCCAACGGCGGCGTGCTCAAGGGCAAGACGGTCATTCTGTCCACCGGCGCGCGCTGGCGCGAAATCAACGTCCCGGGTGAAAAAGAGTACCGCAACAATGGCGTGGCCTACTGCCCGCACTGCGACGGCCCCTTGTTCAAGGGCAAGCGCGTGGCGGTCATCGGCGGCGGCAACTCGGGCGTCGAGGCGGCCATCGACCTGGCCGGCCTGGTGCAGCACGTCACCCTGATCGAGTACGACAGCCGCTTGCGCGCCGACGAAGTCCTGCAGCGCAAATTGCGTTCCTTGGGCAACGTCACGGTGATCACCTCGGCGCTGACCACCGAGATCCACGGCGACGGCAAAAAGGTGAATGGCCTGACGTACAAGGATCGCACCTCGGACGAGCTCAAGCGGGTCGAGCTGGAGGGCGTGTTCATCCAGATCGGTCTGGTTCCCAATACCGAGTGGCTCAAGGGAACCGTGGCCTTGACGCGTTTTGGCGAAATCGAGGTGGATGCCCGGGGCCAGACTTCGATTCCGGGCGTGTTTGCCGCGGGCGACGTCACCACGGTGCCGTTCAAGCAGATCGTCATCGCCGCCGGCGATGGGGCCAAGGCCGCGCTGGGCGCCTTCGACCACCTCATCCGCAGCTCGGTCGCCGACGAAGAGACGGTGGCCGATACCGCCGCCGCCTGAGGCGTATCGGACAATCCGGGCCTGTCCATCGGCCCGGAACCCGTAATAAAAAGCGCATCCATTGTGGATGCGCTTTTTATGTTTCGGCTTGTCGAGGCGCAGCCCTTTGGCAATGCCCGCCGGCCATTGCGGCGGGAAGGATTATTCGGCGTTATGATGTGCGCTTGCCGTATATGGATGTGTTTTTCACGATCCGCCCGATTGGCCTCTTTATGAGTGATTGCGATGCCCCTACGTCGCTCTCTGAACCTTGTGTTCCTGTGGTGGCCGAGCGTTCGCGCCTGGCTGATGCTTCTCCTGCTTTCCTGCGGGGCTGTGCTGGCCAATACGCCGCTTGCCGCGGTCGCCGCCGATGCTCCGCCGCAAATAGCCAATATCGATGCGAGCCTGGACGAGGCTCGTTCCCAGATAGACAAAATCCAGAAACAACTGGCCGTGCGGACGGATCAGGTTCTCAGCGATGCCCAACTGGTGGGCCTGCGCACGTCGGCGCTGGATATCCAGTCGCGCGCCGACGCGGCCGCCGCACTGCTGGCCCCTCAGCTTGCCAGCGTTCAGGCGCGAGTCGCCGAATTGGGCGCGCCCGCGCCGGGCGGGCACGAAGCGGCGGATCTTGCGGGGCAGCGGCGGCAGCTTGCCAAACATCAGGCGACCCTTGACTCGCAACTGAAGCTGGCGCGCCTGATCTCGGTGGAGGCCGGCCAGGTCGTGGAGCAGGTCATCAAGCTTCGGCGCCTGCAGTTCCAGGCGCAGATGGGCGAACGCACCTCTTCGATACTTAGCGGCTCGTTCTGGAGCGAGCTGCAATCCGAATGGCCCAGGGACGCGCAACGGCTGGATCCGCTGCTGGACGAGTTGTCCTCCCTGCCGGCGGCGCTGCCGGGCGCGGTCTGGGCGGCCATGCTGGCGATTACCGTGGTGCTGCTGTGGCTGTGCGCATGGGCCAGGAACTGGCTGGTGCGCATAGCCGCCAAAATAGTGGCGCCTGGACGTTTGCGCCGTTCCGCCTATGCGATCGCCATAGTCCTGCTTGCCGTGGCGACTCCCATGCTGATCGTGCAGGTATGGCTGACGGGTATTACCGACAACGTAAGCGAGCCTTTGTCCGACGCGCTTGCGGGACTGCTGGGCGACTTGATGGGGGCGGCCGCGTTCGGCGGCCTTTGCGTCGGCCTGGGTTATGCCTTGCTTGAGTCCGATCGCCCGTCGTGGCGGCTGATTGCCATTTCCGATTCGGTGGCGCGCGGCCTGCGCTGGGTGCCCTGGGGATTCGCCTGCCCCGCGGTGGTCAGTTGGGTCATGCTCCGGCTCGCGTCGTGGACCAATGTCAGCCTGGTTTCGTCGGTGGCTCTGGATTGCCTGATGTCGTTGATGATAGGCGCGGTCATTGCGTTGGCCTTGCGCCGATGGGGCCGCGTACGGGATGCCGGGGCGGAGCAGGATTCCGACGCGAAGCGGCGTTCCATGCCGTTTTGGGGAACGATTCTGGTGGCGGCGATATGGGCGGCGCTGATCGCCGGGTTCGGCAGCCTGCTCATCGGCTACGTGGCGCTGGGCAGCTTCATCATCAGGCAGCTCATCTGGAGCATGCTGATCCTCGCCACGGCCTATTTGCTGTCGGCGCTGATCGACGATGCCTGTTCGGTGCTGCTGCGCCTCATCAAGGCCAACGACGCGGGCACCGATGCGGCCCGTTCGTCCGTGCGGGCGCGCAGCCAGGCCGCGGTGCTGTTGTCGGGGCTGGGGCGGCTGCTGGTTTACGCGATGGCGCTGATCATGTTGATGGTGCCGTTCGGCGAGGGGCCGACCGAATGGGCGCGCCGCGCCGAATACCTGTACGAGGGCATCCCGATCGGCGAGATGCACATCCGGCCCACGTCCATCCTGCTGGCGCTGGTGGTTCTGGTGCTTGGGCTGGTTCTCGTCAGGCTGCTCAAAGGGTGGCTGGCGGGCCGCTATCTGCCGACCACGGCCCTCGACCCGGGCATGCGCATGTCGGCGGCGTCGCTGTTCGGCTATGCGGGCTATGTGGTGGTGGGCGCCCTGACGATGACGGCGGTGGGCATAGGCCTGGAAAGGGTGGCCTGGGTGGCCAGCGCTTTGTCGGTCGGCATCGGTTTTGGCTTGCAGGCGGTCGTGCAGAACTTCGTGTCCGGCCTTATCTTGCTGGCGGAACGGCCGGTGCAGGTGGGCGACTGGGTCTCGCTGGGCGACGTCGAAGGCGACATCCGCCGCATCAACGTGCGCGCCACCGAAATCCAGATGGGCGACCATTCCACGGTCATCGTCCCCAACTCGGAGTTCATCACCAAGATCGTGCGCAATGTCACGCATGCCAACCCGCTGGGGCGCGTGCAATTCGTGCTGACCATGCCGGCATCCACCGATGTCGAAAAGGCCAGGGCGCTGATGCAAAAGGTACTGGACGAAGCGCACGACGTGCTGGACGAGCCCGCTGCCAGCGTCATGCTGGACGGCATCGGCCCCAATGGGTTGGCGTTCAAGCTGACCGGGTATGTGATTTCTCCGCGGCTGGTCAGTACCGTGCGCAGCACCGTGTTGTTTACGCTGCTGCAGCGGCTCAAGGAAGCGGATCTTCCGTTATCGACCCCGTCGACCATCGTTGTTTCCCGGCAAGCCGAAGCGGTGGTTCCCGCTACGTCCGCCGCGGCGCCTGTGCCGGGGGAAAATCCGGCTTAGGATGGACGGCCTTTGCCCGCTCCTTTGCCTGGCTTTTACTTATCCACAAAAACTGTGAATAAATCTGCGCATAACTTTTTCATAGTTTGCCGCAACGCTTGGAATACGCCGGTCTCGGGTTGTTTGGGTAACGGCGAGACATCGCTGCGAGGCTGCGGATCGCGAGCTGCCGCACAGGCTGAAGCGGGGCTACGGCGCGGATTCCTCGAAGACGATGTCGATGGGCAGTTTTTTCAGCGCTTCCGATACTTCGCTTTCGCCGCCGGATTTGCGTATCGACACGACGCATTGCATCGCGTCCTTGTCCGGAAAGCGTGCGCGGCAGGCGTCGGCCTGCCCGTAACGTGAAGCGATGCTGCGTATTTTTTCCAGAATGGCCATGCGGCGCAGATCGGGCTTGAATATCTTGCCCACCGGCGTAACCGGCAGAGCCTCGACCAGATAGACGGCCTTGGGGACGGCGGGGGGCTCGGAGATCCTGCTGCGCGCTTTGGCGAGCAGCTCCTGGGCGGTTGCGGCGGCGCCGGGCTTCAGCGCGATGAAGACGACCGGGAGTTCGCCGGCGTATTCATCCGGCTGGCCGACGGCGGCGCAGCCCAGCACGTCCGGATCGGCCAGAAATGCCTCTTCGATGGCTTGAGGGTCGATGTTGTGGCCGCCGCGAATGATCAGGTCTTTGGATCTGCCGGTAATGTAGATGCGTCCCTGGGCGTCCACGTATCCCAGATCGCCCGATACCAGCCAGCCGTTTTGCGTAAAGGTGCCGGCATTGCGGGAGGCATCCATGTAGCCGGGGCTGACGTGCGGGCCGCGCACGCACAGGACGCCCTCGGCGCCGGCTTCGCAGAAGTCCTGGATGACCGCCTTGCTTGCCTCGGACAGCGGTACCGCCCGCACTTGCGTGTAGGGCAGGGCCAGGCCCGCGGAGCCGGCCGTGCGCGGGGCGTCGCTGGGCTCGATCGAGACGATGCCCGCGCACTCGGTCATACCGAAAATATTCCTGACGGGGATTTGAGTGCGCAGCTCGAACTGGGCCGCCAGTTCGGGCGGCAAGGGCGAGCCTCCGGTCAGCGCCGCGCGGACGCCGCAGTTGCCTTGCGCATTGGTGTCGCGGTGGCTTTGCGCCAGCGAGGCTAGCGTGGTGGGAACACAGCCAAGGTGCGAGACGCGATGCCGGCTGAACAGCTTCCAGGCATTGTGCACGAATTGCCGGTTGCGCATGCCGAGCGTCGTGGGTATGTAGATGGCGCCTCGGGCCGCCAGCGCGGCAAGGCCGTAGACGAACGCGCCGGCAACGTGGAACAGCGGAAAGCCGTTGAGCAGCACGTCGCCCTCATGAAAGCGGTAGTAGGCCGGCGCCAGGCAACTGGTGTGCAGCTCATTGGCGTGGGTTTGCCGCAATATCTTGGGCAGGCCCGTCGTGCCGCCGGTGTGGAATATGGCGGCAACGTCTTCCGGGCGCAATTCCTGGCTAAGCCGGTCGATGGGATCGGCCTGACCAAGCATGCTTTGGAAGGACCCTTCGGCGGGTTCGGCCTCGTTGGCGTCGATTTCCAGTATGCGGCAATCCAGGCCGGACGCTTCCACAGCCTGTCCCACGGTTTGCCGGATGTCGAGTTCCTCTGAATGCGCCAGCGTGACGACGACCCGGACTTGCGCGGCCTGCAGCAGCTTCGAGATATGTTCGGCGCCCAGCAGATAGTTGATGGGAAACACGCAGCCGGCCAGTTGCGCACCCCATAGCGCCACATGGGTGGAGGGAATGTTGGGAGCCAGTATGGCGACAGGATCGCCGCGCCCGATGCCGCATTGCCTGAACAGGTTGGCGGCCCGGACGATCTGTTCCAGCAGCCCGCTGTACGACCATTTAAGGATTTCGCCGTTCACGTCGGCGTCGACCTGGAAGATCAGGGCCGCCTTGTCGGGAACGCGGGCGGCACTGTGCCGTATCAGGTCGAAGGTCGAGCGGAACGGGATGACCTGGCCATACGGCTGCCGTTCGATGGCGCGAATATCGTCCGCGGAGGCGATATCGCGCACGCTCCAGTCGTGCTGCGGGAGACTCATGGTATGTATTTCCATTTTCCGTCTTCGACCTGAACCATCACTTGCCCGCGGCTGTCTATGCCGTTGTGGTTCTTGGGGCTCATGGTGAAAACGCCTTCCGGGCTGACGACTTCGTGCATGTTTTCCAGCGCGTCGCGCAAGGCCTGGCGGAATGCCGGTGTGCCCGGCTTGGCGTGCTCAAGCGCGACGGGAACGGTGGCCTGCAGCCAGTTCAATGCGGTCCAGGCTTCGGAGCCGAACAGTGATCGAGTGCCCGGCCCATAGGCGGCTTCGTATTTTTGCGTGTATTGCATCCCTGCGTTTTTGGTTGGATTGTTTTTCGGAAGCTGTTCGGCAACCATGACGGGCTCCAGAGAAACATAGGTGCCTTCAATCGATTTGGCTCCCACCCGCAGGAAATCCGCATTGGCGATTCCCTGAGTCTGATAGATTCTGCCTTTGTAGCCGCGCTTGATCAGTTCAGCTTGCGGCAGCACGCCCGGCGTTCCGAAGCTGAAGATATACACGGCGTCGGGCTTGGAGGCCATGACACGCACTACCTGCGCGGTGACGCCCAGGTCCTGGGCGCCATACTTTTCCACGGCGCTGATGACGAGTCCCTTGGCCGGCGCTTGAGCGTTGAAGGCGCGTAGAAAGCCTTCTCCATAACTGGTGGTGACGGCTATGGCGGCGACCCGCTTGATTTTGTCTTTCACCATGTGATCAAGCGTATGTTCGACGAAATTGACTTCGGGCGCGGCCATTTTGAAGGCCCATTTGCGAGGCCCTTCCTGGGGTTCGATGATGGCGTTCCCGCCTCCCAAGGCAATGATGGGGGTGGCGTTGCGTCCAGCGACTTCCACGGCGGCGATCGAGGGGGGGGTGATCGAGGGGCCGACGATGACATCCACTTTGTCTTCCGTGATCAGCTTGTTGGCCAGCTTGGCGGCTTCCGTGGGGTCGCTGTTGTCGTTGACCGAGACGATCTTGAGCTTTTGCCCGGCGATGCTGTCGGGCCAAAGCTTTATTGTATTTTCCGCCGGCTTGCCGAGCGATGCAGCCGGGCCCGTGGTGGAAAGGATGACGCCGACCGTAATATCGGCGCGGGCGATTCCGGGCAGAACATTGAGCAGGCCGGCTGCCAGGGCGAAGCTCAGGATAGTGGGCAGGTTAATGGTTTTCAGCGTTTTCATGCGAATTGTCTCCCTGTAATATTACGTACTGGATCACATATGGTTTTATGATTGTGTGGACAATTATGGGCATGCCGCCTTTTGCGGTCTGTCCTCCCAAAGGTCGACAAGCGGCTGCAAAGCGCGACCGGTCGTTGGGCGTGCAAGGAGATAGTCGTGGATGCCTGGAATCTGGGAGGGAAAGTGGGTGGGGATGCGTGCAAGGGAGACTTGTGGCTTGGCGCAGGCCTCGAGGATATTATCGTTTCGCTGGGCGAAGCCGATTTCGGCATGCATCTGCTGGCCGCGATGAATCAGGTCGCCTACGTGGATTTCCTGTCGGTTTACCAGCTGAACACTCAATCCGCGCCTTGCATGTTCCTGTCTTCAAGCAAGAAAGAGACCGATGTAAACGCTGATTGCTTCAAAAGCTATCGATCGAATTTGTACGAGCACGATCGTACTTTCGATTCGGCAAAGGCATTGCTGGTGCCGGGCGGGATTTCAATGGCCTATGTCCACCAAAGCGAATTCGCTCCGGCGCATCGCGATGCCATCTACCGGCGGCACGGCATCGGGGATCGTCTTTCCATCGTGTGCGAAGACGGCGATGAAGGGCTGTTCGCCGCCAATCTATACCGCTACGAGAACCATCGAACCTTCGGCTCGAACGATGTGGACGCGGTTGCGAAATTTGCCGGTTCCGTGTCGATCTGCCTCAAGAAGCACATTGCCATCGGCCGCCAGCAGTGGCAGTTCGCGCAAGCGCAGCGCAGAACCCTCGCCGTCGAGCTGGGCCGGATCTGCCCGCGCCTCACCAGCCGCGAACTGGCGGTATGCGAAGGTTTGCTGCTGGGCAGAACCTACGACGGAATCGCCGCCGACCTGGGGCTTTCACTGACCACGGTGAAAACCTATCGGGGCAGGGCGTTCGACAAGCTTGGCATCAATTTCAAGAGCCAGTTGTTCGCCATCGCCTCGGGCTTGCTGCCGCAAAATCAGAATTCCTAGCTGGCGGGTTCGCCGCGGCCCGTCCACTGGCGCGCTGACAGTGTCTTCGTTCTATTGAATTGAGCGTTTTCATCTTGCGTACGTTCTCCCGCATGCTTTCCTCTTTTTTACTTTGAAAGTTACATAATTTTTTTTGCAAAAAAAATTTAGTTGACTTATATTAGCTAACACATAAAGCTAATAATAAAAGTTTTATGAAGGAGTTAGTTTGAGCTTGCTCTAGGAGGGGCAGGCAAAAATAAAACTAGTCCATCAATAACTATTGGAGACAACATGAAAAAAATCATTGCCGTAGCCGGCGCTTGTTTCATCGCCATGGCTGGAAGCGCTCAAGGCCAAGTGCGTATCGGATTCATGGCCCCTCTGTCGGGCGGCGCAGCCATCGTTGGGCAGGATCAACTGGATGGCTTCAAGCTTGGCGTCGAGCAGCTACAAGGAAAGCTCGGAGGGCAGGCCGCGACGGTTTTTGCCGAGGATGATCAAACGAAACCCAGCCTCGGGGTTCAGATCATCCGCAAGTTTATTGAGAAAGATAAAGTCAACGCCATGGTGGGACTGGGTTTTTCCAATGTCATGATGGCCGCGTTCAAACCCATCGTCGATTCAGGCATTCCCGCCATCAGCACCAATGCGGCGACTTCGGTTGTCGCCGGAGCAAGCTGTGCGCCTAATTTCTTTTCTATTTCCTGGCAGAACGACGGCCCCGCCGAGGCGGTGGGAAAATACGTGAGCGATGCCGGCTTCAAGCGGGTTTTCCTTCTGGCCCCCAACTACCAGGCCGGGAAAGACATGTTCGCCGGCTTCAAGCGCTACTACAAGGGCCCGGTACTCGACGAGGTCTTCACTCAAGTTGGGCAGGCGGATTATTCTGCTGAAATTGCGCAGCTTCAAAGTGAAAAGCCGGATGCCGTGTTCATTTTCTATCCGGGCGCGGCCGGCATCAACTTCGTGAAGCAATTCAGCCAAGCCGGCCTGAGCGGCAAAATCCCGCTTTTCTCTGTATTCAGCATCGATGGAACGTCGCTTCCTTCTTTGCGTGAATATGCCAATGGCGCCATTACGGGAGCCAGCTGGGATCCCTCGCTCGATACGCTCCAAAACAAGAAATTTGTGGCGGCTTTCGAAGCGAAGTACAAGCGAATCCCCAGTGAGTTCGCAGCGGCCGGATTCGATGCGGCGATGCTTCTGGATACGGCCATCAGAAAGGCGGGGCCCGAGTACGCCGATAAGAAAAAGCTGGCTTTGGCCATTAAAAATGCCGGATCCGAATTTCAGTCGCTGCGCGGCGCGTTCCGGTTCAATAACAACAATATGCCGATCCAAAACTACTATATGTTCAAGGTGGAAGATGGAGCGGGGCCGAATCCGACCCGTTCCATCGGGGTGGCATTAACCGATCACGTCGACGCTTACGCCAAACTCTGCCCGATGAGGTAATCCGGCGATGATCTCCGATATGGTGCTTCCTCAGCTATTGAACGGGCTGCAGTACGGCATGCTTCTCTTCCTGCTGGCTGCCGGCTTGACCCTTGTTCTGGGAATCATGAATTACGTCAATCTGGTTCATGGCTCCTTGTACATGGTCGGCGCATACTGCGCTGCCGCCGGATACCAGGCGACTGGTTCTTTCGCCGCGGCGATTTTGGCCGCGGTGGCTGGAGCCGCCGCGGTGGGATTCGTCATCGAGTGGGTCGTCGCGGCAAAGCTCTATCGGCGTGATCACGTCGATCATGTCCTGGCTTCGTTCGGCCTGATACTTTTGCTGAATGAGCTGGCCCGGATGATCTGGGGGCCGCAGGCGCTGTTCATGCGTGTTCCCGCCGCGCTGTCGAACTCCATCGATTTATGGGGGTTTCAGTATTCCTCCTATCGGTTCGCGATCGTCGCCCTGGGCATCGTCGTGGTGCTGGTGTCGCATTACCTGATCAATGGAACACGTGCGGGAATGCTGGTTCGCGCGGGGGCGAGCAATGCTTCGATGGTGAACGCGCTAGGCGTGAACATCAAGGTTCTCAATGCCGCGCTGTTCACGTTTGGCGCCGCGCTGGCTGGCCTGGCCGGCGGCGTGGCGGCGCCTATTGTTTCAGTCCAGCTCGGCATGGGCGAGGACATCCTGATTCTTACTCTTGTAGTGATAGTGGTGGGTGGAATCGGCTCGATACGAGGTTCCTTTTATGGCGCGCTGATCGTCGGAATCATCGATACCCTGGGCCGTTCCTTCATTCCTCTGTTCCTGCGCGAAACAATGAGCCGGGAGCTTTCGAGCGCGGCCGGACCGGCTATCGCGTCCATGCTGGTTTATATCGTAATGGCCGCCATCCTGGTGGTCCGGCCGCAAGGGTTGTTTCCGGTAAGGGGGCAAAAATGAAGAATCTGTCCAAAGCGTCTCTCGTCTTTGCAATCGTGGTTGTAGCCGCTCTTTTTATCTTGCCTTATCTGGCGGCATATTTCGGCGAGTCTTTCTACGTCCGCATGGTTAACCGGATCCTGATTTTCGCCATTGCCGCGACGGCGTTGAATCTGGCTTTCGGTTACGGTGGGCTGATCAGCCTCGGCCACGCGCTTTTTCTTGGGTTGGGTGCTTATAGTGTTGCGATCCCGAGCGTGTTCGGCGTGAGCAACGGCTTCGTGCATCTGGCGATCTGTCTGGCTTCGTGCGCCATCAGCGGCGCCATTATCGGTGCGATCAGCTTGAGAACCAGAAGCATCGGATTCATCATGATCACGCTTTCGTTTGCGCAAATGGGTTATTTCGCCTTCTCCAGCCTTAAGCAGTTTGGCGGAGACGATGGCACTCCGATCGTGGCGCCGAGCACGTTCGGACCGATCGACCTTGGCAATTCGACGCATCTTTACTTCGTGACGCTCGTCATACTTGTGCTGGCCATCTATGCCATGGCAAAGATCAGGGTTTCCGCGTTTGGGATGATATTGAGGGGCGCCAAGCAAAACGAGCGGCGATCGAGCGCGCTTGGATTTCATGTAAACCGTTTTCAATGGAAGGCGTATGTGATCTCCGGCGTCATGTGCGGGGTTGCCGGGCTTCTGTCCGCGAATTTGACGGCTTTTGCATCGCCCGGCGACATGTCGTGGTTCGTATCCGCGGAATTGATCGTCATGGTTGTGCTGGGAGGGGTTGGGACAGTGATGGGCCCGGCGGTGGGAGCCTTTGTTTTCATCGGTCTGGAAGAGATCACAAAACTTTTGACCGTGCACTGGGCGATCATCGTCGGGATTGTGATCCTGGCGATCGCGATAAGCGGCAAGAAGGGAGTTTTTGGAACGCTTGACGACGTAATGTTGAAAACCAGGAAGGTGGGCGCATGAATCCGGTTCCCGTGTTGAAGACAGAGGGCATATCGAAGCGCTATGGCGAGTTGCTGGTGACGGACGGAGTGTCCCTGGATGTTTATCCGAACGAATTGCACGCCATTATCGGGCCTAACGGAGCAGGGAAAACAACTCTGATCAATCAGTTGTCGGGCGAGGTGTTCCCGGACTCCGGGGTGATCACGTTTACGGAAACCGACGTATCCGATATGTCGATTCATCGGCGCGCAGCCATGGGATTGGCTCGTTCGTATCAAATAAGCAGCACGTTCGAAGAGTTCTCCGCCATTGAAAATATCGCCCTTGCCGCACTGGGAGCAGGAGGGGAAAAAGCCGGATTTTTCTCGCGGATGATCGCTGATCGCGCCCTGATCGCTACCGCGGAGGAAGCTCTTGCGGCGGTAGGGCTCGAACACAAGAGAAATGTGCTGGCCGCCGACCTGGCGTATGGCGAACGCCGCCAGCTTGAATTGGGAATGGTTGTCGCAGCGAAGCCGAAATGCCTGCTCCTTGACGAACCCATGGCGGGGATGAGTATTGAAGAGTCGCATAAAGTCGTGGATCTTTTAGGCGAGATCAAGAAGACCATACCGATCTTGTTGATCGAGCATGATATGCCGGCGGTATTCAAGCTGGCGGACAGGATCACCGTGCTTGTATACGGAAAGGTGATTGCTTCGGGCAGCCCCGACGAAATCAAGGGAAATCCCGAAGTGAAAGCGGTATATCTCGGGCATGCCCACTAAAGCGGAGAGCCAGACATGAAGTTGCTTCAAATACAAAATGTCCATGCAGCATATGGGCGGGCTCATGTGCTTTTCGGGATGAATTTCGATTTGTCGGATGGCGAGGTCATTACGCTGCTGGGGCGAAACGGCATGGGCCGTTCCACGACGATCAAATGCCTGTTTGGGCTTTTGCCGGTCAAGTCGGGAAGTATCGCCTTGGAGGGAAGCCAGATCAACGGCAAGGCGCCGCACGAAATCGCGCGCTTGGGTCTTGGGCTGGTGCCCGAAGGGCGCCAGGTATTTCCGACGCTTTCGGTGCGCGAGAACCTGGTTGCCACAGCTCGGAATTCCAAGCCCGCGAAGGGCGCTCGGCCCTGGTCGCTCGAGCGTGTCTACGAGTTTTTCCCGCGCCTCAAAGAGCGTCAAAAAAACATGGGCTGGCAACTCTCGGGCGGTGAGCAGCAGATGCTTGCGATTGGCCGGGCGCTCATGACGAATCCCCGGATTCTCGTGCTGGACGAGGCTACGGAGGGGCTGGCTCCGTTGATCAGGGAAGAGATCTGGTCGGCGCTCCGCTCTTTAAAGAACGACGGCATGGCGCAGATTGTCATCGACAAGAATCTGGCCGACGTCGCCACTTTCGCCGACAGGCACTATGTGCTCGAAAAAGGGAAAGTGGCTTGGGTTGGCACGACGGATGAACTGAATCAGCAGATGGAGGCGGTCGAGGAAATGGTTGGTGTTTGAAGCGCGAGTGCGAAGCTCGGTGCAGCGCCCGGCAAATAATTGCTTGGCTGGGTTCAATAAATTTCATGTAGAGGAACAATTTCATGTCTAAACTTTTGCAAAACCAAACAGTCATTGTCACTGGCGCGGCTGCCGGCATAGGACAAGCATTTGCAATGCATTCGGCCGAGAATGGCGCAAATGTGGTGGTCGCTGATATCGGCCCCGCGGAAGAGACCATGTCCATGCTCGATAAAGCGGGATACGCGGCGCATTATGTGCGGGCCGATGTCAGCGATCAAGCATCCGTGGAGAAAATGGCTGGCGAAGCCATTGCCCGATTTGGAAGAGTCGATGGCCTCGTAAACAACGCGGCCTATTTCCGCGAGGTAAAACTTACCAACTTCGAGGAAATAGACCCCGCGCAGTGGGATCGCATTTTTTCCGTGAATGTGAAGGGCCTTTGGCAGTGCTGTAAAGCTGTCATGCCTCAGATGCGCAAACAGGGTTCGGGATCGATCGTCAATATAGCCTCCGTCGTTGCAATAGCCGGACAGCCCGGCTATCTCCAGTATGTGGCCACCAAGGGGGCCGTGCTGGCGATGACCAAAGGCCTTGCCAAAGAAGTCGGCAAGCATGGCGTGCGCGTGAATTGCATAGCCCCCGGATTCGTGCTGACGGACGCCACCGCCAACCGTCCCGATGAGTGGAAGCAGTCATTCCTCAAAGCCCGTGCGCTTTCGCGCGAACAGCGCCCGACGGATCTGGTGGGCACCGCAACCTATCTTCTTTCCGATCTTGCCGGCTTCGTGTCCGGCCAGACGATCGTGGTCGACGGCGGCCACATTATGTATTAATCCCGTTTTTGAAGATTCCAATAGGAGAGACAAAATGACTCAAGCAACGCTGGAACGTCCCGTGGCGGTTGAAAACAAAGCGAAAGCAATACCGGAAGACCGATTTGTCCGAAATGCCTGGTATGTTGGCCTCTGGGCGGATGAGTTGCCCGAAGGAAAGCTGGTGCATCAGACGATATTGAACGAGCCGGTGGTGTTTTTCCGCAAAGAGGATGGGTCTCCCGCGGCTATTGTCGACCGGTGCTCGCATCGGTTCGCGCCCTTGTCCATGGGGAAACTGCTGCCGGGGAATCGTGTGCAATGCGGATACCATGGCCTGGAGTTTGACTCCATGGGCAAGTGTGTCCACAATCCGCATGGCAATTGCAGCATTCCCGCCGCTTCGCATCTGAAAGGCTATCCGGTTGTGGAGCGTCACAAGTTCATTTGGATATGGATGGGGGATGGTGTGGCGGACCCCTCCAAAATTCCGGACTATAGCTGTCTCGATACGAGCCCCGACGAGCATATCACCGATGCCGGCTATTTGATGATCAAGGCTCACTACGAGCTGATTGTGGACAATCTGCTGGATCTTTCCCACACGACCTATGTTCACGAAGGCATCCTTGGCAATAGCGATACGGTGGTTGCCGACATCGCCGTGGAACAGGCTGGCGATGTGATTACGGTGGCGCGCCCCTCGAAGGATACGGTTACCCCCGGAATGCTGCAGATGCTCAGCCCGAAAGGATACGAGCGCGGAGACCAGTGGAGCACGATTTCCTGGTACGCGCCCAGCAATTTGATTCTGGAGTACGGGGTGAGCAAGGTCGGTGAGGCCAAGGAGAAAGGGACGGGTTATTTGGCGTTGCACTTGATCACCCCCGAAACGCCGCGCTCCACCCATTATCGTTTCAGGGCGGTACGGTGGAATGTGCAGACCGAGGGCGACGAGAACAATGAGAAAATCCGCGCGAAGATCGGAGAACTGCGCACATTCGCATTTGCGGAGCAAGACGCGCCGATCATCGAAGCTCAGCAGCGGAGGATGGATTCGGTATCTGATCCACTGGTTCCCACCTTGCTTGCCATCGATGCCGGCCCGGTTCGTTATCGTCGCGTTCTCGACCGGATGCTGAGCGAAGAAAACCGTTGAAAAGAGAAGGCGGCTCCCGGACAGCTCGATGTCCGCAAGCCGTCTTCTTGCCGGGGCATGTGGGTTTAACGAAGAAGTGCGTCGTTCAGGACTTGGATATGACTAAAGAAATCGTGTCGGATGGGATGTGCTGGAATGTGCTTGAGTGTGGCCAAGGCGAGAGGCAGATTGTCTTTCTTCCTGGCACGCTGGGCTCCGTGGAGATTTTCAAGAAACAGGTCGAGGCCTTTTCAGCGAATAATCGCGTCATTGTTCTGGGCTATCCGGGGTCGTCCGACCTCGAGCGGTTGTCGGACAGCTTTTGGGGCATCCTGGAAAGTATGCAGGTGGGCGAGCCTCATCTGGTCGGTTCTTCGCTCGGCGCATTTCTTCTGCAGCATTTTACGTCCCGTTCAGCCCATGGGGCGCAGAGCCTCGTGCTGGGAAACACCTTTGTGGATTCCCATAGACTTCGGTTTTTGCGTCCCTTCGATCCGGAATTCGTCGATCACGCATCAGCCGGCCAGATCAAGAAGGTCTGGCTCGATTTCGTCGAAAAGCTGGATTCGCAAGAGTTGAGGTCGACACTGCTTCCCATGGTTCGCGATCAACAAAGCGAAGAGGAGCTTTACGGCCGATCCCTCGCGATCTCTTGTCTTGGCCCTGTGCCATTGAGTGTTGTCGCGCCGGAACGGATATGCATTCTGAGCTGCGCCGATGATCCGGTCTGCAACGAAGATATCATCGCCCAAGTCGTATCGAGCTATTCCCGATCCCGGCATGTCCGGCTTGGCTCGGGAGCCCACTACCCCCATGTGATGAATCCCGTGGAATATAACGCTGCGTTGACGGCGATTATGGCCTGAGTTCGGGTTATCGACGATCGGCTGTTTAATTTTCGAAAAATAGTTAACTAAATTAGGTTTTATACCTATATAAATTTATTAGTTTTCTTGGCAATATACCTAACATAGTTAGTCAAATTCGTAATTTATTGGTGGGAAAGCCATATCGGATGCCTCCGATTCGTCCCGTACCACACGTGTTCACTGGCCATGATTAACCGTGCAGCACACCTACTGGAGTATTTGAAATGTTGAAAACTGGTTCCGAGCATCTTGAGTCTCTGCGCGACGGCCGTACGATCTTTATTGGCAATGAGCGCGTCGCCGACGTGACGACTCACCCGGCATTCCGCAATGGCGCGCAGTCCATTGCAAATATCTACGACATGAAGCGCGCGCCTGAAAACCGCGAGCTCATGACGTTCGAGGAAAATGGAGAGCGCTACAGCGGCTATTTCCTGCGGGCCCGCAGCAAGGCCGACCTGGAGTTCCGCTATGGCGTGCATCGCGCGATCTCGGACAGCACCTACGGCATGTTTGGCCGGTCGCCCGATCACGTTTCAAGCTTCGTCACCGGCATGAGTCTAAAACCCGAGGAGTTCGGCAAGTATGCCGATAATCTGCTGGCTTACTACGAGCATATGCGCAAGACCGACTGCTATGCCGCATATGCCGTGGTGCCGCCTCCGGCGGCGCGCAACCCCGATTTCTACCAAGCCAATAATTTGCCCATGCCGGCATTGAGGGTCGTTCGCGAGGACGATGACGGCGTGGTTATCTCGGGTACGAAAATGCTGGCGACGGGCGCGGCCTATGCCAATGAAATCTGGATCGGCAATTTGATTCCCTTGGCTCCGGACCAGGCCGATCAGGCCATTACTTGCGCGATCCCGTGCAATGCGCCTGGCGTGGAGCTGTGGTCGCGCAAGCCGTTCGGCCGGGATACCCGCTCCGATTTTGAAAATCCTTTGGGATACCGCTATGACGAGTCGGACAGCATGTTGCTCTGCAAAGAGGTAAAGGTGCCGTGGGAGAAGGTTTTCGTGCATGGCGACCCTTTATTGGCGCGTCAAATCTACGTCCAGACCGCGGGCCACACCTACGGCAATCACCAGTCGAATGTGCGTTTTTTATCCAAGATGCAGCTCATCGTCGGTGTCGCCAGCAAGATCGCCAAAGCGTCGGGCGCCGACAAGATTCCCGCGGTGCGCGAGACTCTCGGCAAACTGGCTGCCTGGGAGGCGACTCTATACGGTATGGTCATGGGCCAATTGCAAGCTGCCGAAGAGTGGCCAACGCAAGGGTACTGGTGCTTCAATCGGCGGCTGGTGTACGCAGCGCTCAATTGGTGCACGGAAAACTACTCCAGCATTATTGATGAGCTTCGCGAGCTATGCGGCGGCAGCGTGTTCCAAATGCCGGCGGATATCTCAGTAATGTCCGATCCCGAGCTGCGAGGAGTGTTCGAGAAATACTGGGCGACTCCTCAGCTTGCGGCAGTGGATCGCATGAAGCTGTACAAGCTGGCGTGGGATCTGACCGGCTCCGAGTTCGCGGGTCGTCATCAGCAGTACGAGAAGTTCTACGCCGGCGCTTCGTTCGTGGTGCGCAACTACAACTACATGCACACCGACTGGCAAGCGCTGGAAGGTGTTGCGGAGCGCCTGTTGTCGAGCTATGGCGTACCTGAAGAGTATCTGCAGGAGGAGGCGTCGGCCGCCTGAAGCCTCGAACCATTCATCGGAGAATTTATTATGGACTACACATCTTCGCCGTTTCCGCCGATTGCCCGTAACGAGTTTCGCGCCGCGTTGAGCTTGTTTCCGACAGGGGTGGCGGTTGTGACTGCCGAAGGCGCGGCTGGCGAGGGGCGGGTCGGCATGACGATTACTTCGTTCAATTCCGTTTCCCTGGATCCGCCGCTGGTGCTTTTCTCCATTGATAAAAGGGCGCTCAGCCTGCCCGTGCTTTGCGGGGCCCCGATGTACAGCATCAATGTCCTGGGCGAGCAGCATCAGCATATTTCCGCCCGCTTTGCCACCGCAAAAGGCGATAAATGGACGGATACCGAGGTGGATGTCCACGATGGCCTGCCCTTTACGCTGGCGCATTCCATTGTTTCATTCCAGTGCGTTCCCTACGCGCGGCACGATGGGGGCGATCATTTGATTTTTGTCGGCCGGGTCTTGTGCATTCAGCAGCGCGAAGCCGCTGGGCCGCTGGTTTTCTTTCGAGGTAATTATGCTTCGCTGCGGCCTTTCGGGGCTGCCGCGGCAGCCTGATTTTTTTAACTTTAGGAGTACATAAAATGGCTGTGACAAAAGCTCATGACGAGTTTCACAAAATTGATCTGAATGCGCCGGGCTGGCAACTGCCTGCGGGCTATGCTCCCGAGTCGGGAGCTTTGGAGCTCGTTATTTCGGGATCCCTGGATACCGTCAACAAGAAGGGGAGTCGTACCCGCATCCTGCGTTTTCCACCGGGTTTCGCTACTTACGAGGCCATTGTGCATGACTACTGGGAGGAGGTGTTCATGCTCGAGGGCGATATGACCGTGGGCGCCGATAAAAACGGCCAGGGCGGCAGTTCCTTCGAGGGCTATACATATGCCGTGCGGCCGCCTGGAGCCTGGCATGGCCCTTTCCGCTCGGTCAATGGGTGCTATTTGCTTGAATCCCATTACTACGATCCGGCCTGAAAGGAGCCGGCGTGCAAACCCTTCCCGTCACGGAGCCTGTCGCCGGCTTGCGGAGCCCATGCGTGGAGTGGCCGGCTGTGGACGTTCGCAAGAGCGCGGAGGCGGCGGTAGCCTTGCCGGCCACCGTATCGTTGTCCGCATTGCTCGAAAAGGGCGAAGAGCCTGACGGGACTTTTCGCCAATTGCTTTACGACATGTCGGTTGTCGCCGCGCATCTCGAGTCGGCGCGCCAGTATCTGGCGGGACGCCTGGGGGTAAGCTCGCCACAATACAACATTGTGATGGTGGTTGCGCATTCCCATGCGAAAAGCGGAATAAGCGTAGGCGAAGTGGCGATGACGCTGAATGTGAGCGGGGCGTTCGTAACGAACGAGGTCAAGAAGCTGGTTAAAGCCCAGCTTGTCCTCAAAAAGAGGAATCCCGATGATCGGCGAGGCGTATTGCTCAGCTTGAGTCCGTTTGGCTACGAAAAAGTCCTGGCTCTTGAGCCTGAGCTTCTTATGGTCAACGATCATTTGTTCGCGCAACTGTCGCGGGCCGACTTCCGGCATTTGGCGCGTATCGTGGGTTCGCTGATCGGCGTATTTGGCCAAACCGTCGCCGCTCTCAAGGTGATGTCCACAATGGCCGATACGCAACGATTGGCTTTTCTGCCGTCGGGCGGGCGCGGCCAGGGCAGGGCAAAAGCCGGCAGGCGGCGCACGGCAAAAGAACCAGCGAGCTCCTGATAACAGCCGCTGCCGATCATAATTTCAATATAAATTCCATGACTACTACGCTTTATTTCTATAGTGAGTCCCTCGAGCCGGGGGATGTTGCATCGACACGGCTATTGGCTGTCGAGCCTGGGCGATTCATCATCGCCGGCTGGACGGGCCGCGACGTTGCGGCAATCGAACATCATATCGAAGAGCTGGAGGCGCTGGGCGTTCCCCGGCCATCGACCGTGCCTTTGTATTACCGCGCCGGCCGGAATCTGTTGAGCCAGGCGGCGTCGGTCGAGGTCGTTGGGGGCGACAGTTCGGGAGAAGCCGAGCCGGTTCTGTTTTTCGCTCAGGGCGAATGGTGGCTGACCGTGGGGTCGGATCACACCGACCGTACGGTCGAAAGCTATTCGGTAGCCGTTTCCAAACAAATGTGTCCCAAGCCGGTGGCGACCACCGCGTGGCGCTGGCGCGATGTCGCGGGCCGGCAGGACGAGCTTCAACTGGAGTCCCGCATTTACGAAGATGGAAGATGGGTTTCGTATCAACGGGGCACGCTTGCGTCCATCCGTCCGCTCGAAGCTTTGAGGGACGGCTTTTTCGGAGGCGGCGATGCCGGCCCCGAACCTGGCCATATTATGTTTTGCGGGACGCTCGGTGCAATACCCAACCAGCAAGGCAAAGGCATCAGGCCGGCGGCAATGATGGAAATATCGCTGCAGGACCCGGTTCGCAAGCGCGCGATCGTGCATCGCTACGCCGTCGATGTTCTGCCTGTGGTCGCCTGATCGGCATGCCGTCGTTAAGTGAGTAAGGACTCTTGATCATGATTGAAACCATCTCTGAGCTTCGCGCGCGCATTGGGCGTGGAGAGACGAGCCATGAGCGTTTGGTGGCCGGCGCGCTTGAAAGGGCGACGCAGCCGTCGGCCCGTTATGTATTCACAAAGCAGTACGCTGAGGCGGCTCTGGCGGCCGCGCGGTTTGCCGACGAATCTCTCGCCGCGGGTGCGAAGCTCGCGCCGTTGGCGGGACTGCCGGTTTCAATCAAGGATCTTTATGACGTCGCGGGTGAACCTACCCAGTCCGGCGGTATTGTGTGCGCGGACGATGCCGCGCCCGAAGCCGATGCGGCGGCGGTGTCCCGTCTCAGATTGCAGGGTGCGGCTGTCATTGGCAAGACAACCATGACTGAGTTTGCTTTCTCGGGCGTGGGCATCAATCCCCATTATGGAACGCCGGTCAATCCGGCCGACAAGGCCACGCCTCGGATTCCTGGAGGCTCGTCATCAGGTGCGGCGGTGTCGGTGGCCTTGGGGCTGGCTGTCGCCGGCCTTGGTTCCGATACCGGCGGTTCGATCCGGATACCGGCCGCGTTATGCGGGTTGGTAGGATTCAAGAACACCCAATCGCGGGTATCTCGTAACGGGGCGTTCGAGCTTTCGCGCACGCTGGATACCGTGTGCGCAATGACCCGCAGCGTGGCGGACTGCATAACGGTCGACGCGGCCTTGTCCGGCGATCGTTTGGATGTCAGGCCGCGTCCTCTTGTCGGTATGCGCTTCGCGGTTCCAGAAACGCTGATGTTCGACGATATCGAGCCTGCCGTGGCCCATGCCTTCGAAAAGGCGTTGCGGCGGATTTCGGCCGCGGGCGCGCTGGTGGAGAGCATTGCATTCAAAGAGCTTGCCGAGATTCGCAGCCTCAACGCTCCGGGTGGATTTTCCGCCGTGGAAGCCTACGCGGTGCATCGCAGGAGGCTTGCATGCCGCCGCCAGGACTACGATCCGCGGGTGGCGCAGCGGATCGAGGCCGGCGCGGCCGCAAGTGCGGCGGACTACATCGACATGCAGGACGCCAGAGCGTCGTGGATTCGGCGCGCGGAGAGTGTTTTGCGGCCTTTTGACGCCCTGATTTGCCCAACGGTTCCTATTCTGGCTCCGGCAATTGACGCTTTGCTTGAATCTGATCAGGAGTTTTTCAGAGTCAATGGATTGCTGCTTCGAAATACTTTCGCCATAAATTATCTCGACGGCTGCTCCTTCAGCTTGCCTTGCCATGAGGCCGGTGAGCTGCCTGTGGGGCTGATGCTATCGGCTGCTCGTGGCGATGATGCACGACTGATGGCCGTGGCCTTGGCGGTGGAGAGGGAGTTGGCAAATTGAAGTCGTCGGGCATTTGCCTTGCCGGCTGGGCTGTGGTCGATGGCAGTGGGCGAGGCGTGACCGGAGCCGCGGTTAGACAGCGCCGCTCCGCGTAGAGCTTCCTTGCTGGATATTGAGCCGAGAGACCAGGTGTGACAGTTCCAATGTGGCTGCATCGCAGTTGGATACCAGCTGGCCCAATACGTTGTACAACATCTTGGCCTGCTGGGTGTTCAGGTTTTCGAATAGGATGTCGTTGATGGCCTGCTGCGTTCCGGTAAGGTCGCTTAGCAGCTTTTTTCCGGCTTCGGTGATGTCGAGAACAATCTTGCGCCGATCGAGATCGTGGCGCTTTTTTGTAATCAGATTGCGAGTCCGGAGCTTGCCGGTTTCCATCGTCACGAACGATCCGCTGAAGTGCAGGTGCTCGGCCAACTGATTGACTGTCACCTCTCCTTGGGATGAAAGCGCTTTTATCGACATGAGTATCGAGTATTGAATGCCCGAAAGACCGATGATGGCGCCGAAACCGTCCCGGACGGTAAGCAGACGGGCCGAGAAATATAACAGCCTGTTGATCAATATCCGGAATTCGGCGTCCGAACCATTGACTAGAAATGCCGGCTTCGTAATTGTTAGAGCTTGTTTTGAATCGGAGGTCGTCATTTTTCGATATCTTTGCGAGAAACCTAATTTTGTATTGTACTGCCTATCGTTGCGGATCCACCACGATCGCAGCGCAGCGCTTTAGGTTTCCTCTGGACTCTTGACGATTGCGCGACTGCGCTCTTGGGGGCCGGGCGCGTATCCGTATGCGGCGGGTCGACACCTAGAATTCGTACGAAACTGGCTTGTCCTGGCCGGAGAGCACGGAAAGATTCAGCGGCCTGACCGCTCCCATCCAGATAGCGTAGTCGCGATGATCGATGAGATCGTTGCCGGTGACTGGATGTATGAATATTACGAGTCCGGCGCGATGCATGGACAGCCAGATGACGACTTCTTCGAACAGCCCGGCGCGAAAGGCCAGTTGGCAGCTCCAGTCGGGGTGCGGGCCGACGGGTTTTTCGTGGATACGGCCCATTTTGATCGGAAACCGCGTTGCGGCTTCCGTACACAGGCGGCGTGCCTGTTCCAGTGTCTGTGCGTTGAAATAGATATGTGCGTGGTACCCTACGACCTTGCGCACCGTATCGCTGTTCAGCGAAAGGGCGGAACGGTCGCTTGAGGACAGTGATGGCATGTGGTTTCCTGTGAAATTGGCCTGCCCTTATGCGGGCGTTATCTAAAGATATTTAACACGGGACCCAACGATTTTCAAATCTGTTCGTAGCGGGAAGATTGCGCAGAATCCTTCGAAAGGATCGATAACAGAGGGCGAAAAGGGAGAAGCAGTGTGCTAAGCAAAGATTGGTCTGTGTCCGCCATAATGGCTGCCTTCCTGGCCGTGCTTATCGCCTATGCCGGGCCAGCGGTCATTTTCTTTCAGGCAGGCGATGCGGCGGGTATTTCCCCCGAAATGATGTCGTCCTGGATCTGGGCGATTTCAATTGGCCCCGCCGTGGTGGGCATTTATCTCAGCTGGCGCATGAAAATGCCCATAATCGTCGCGTGGTCGGCGCCGGGAACGGCATTGCTGGTGACCTTGTTTCCGGCCATTTCGATCAATGAGGCGGTGGGCGCCTATATCACGGCCGCCGTCATTATTTTCTTTATCGGCATTTCGGGCTCGTTCGACAGGATTATGCGCAGCATTCCGAACGGCATCGCTTCAGGGATGATGGCCGGTATTCTGTTCGATTTTGGAGTCAATGCATTCAAGTCGATTGCCACCATGCCGGCCCTGGCCTTGAGCATGGTGGCCGCTTACATTTTGTTCCGGCGCCTTGTGCCGCGCTATAGCATCGTGCTGGTTTTGCTTGTCGGCGTGACGGTTGCGGTTCTGCTTGGCGGCACCCATCTCGGCAATTTGCAATTGAAGCTGGCCACCCCCATGTACATCAGCCCGGAATGGACCTGGAGCAGCACGCTTAGCCTGGCGCTGCCTTTGGTTCTGGTCAGCCTTACAGGGTTATTCTTGCCGGGCATGGCTATTTTGCGGGTGTCCGGCTACCAAGCGCCGGCACGGCCAATCCTATCGCTTAGCAGCCTGGCATCCATTGTCATTGCTTTTTTTGGCGGCATTACCGTAATGCTTGCCGCTATCACGGCGGCGTTGTGCACGGGGGAAGATGCTCATGAAGACGCTTCCAAGCGCTACATTGCCGGCATAGCCAACGGCGTGTTTTTCCTGATAGGCGGGACATTCGCCGGAACGATAGTCCTGCTGTTCACGGCCTTGCCCAAAGAACTCGTCGCCATCCTGGCCGGGCTGGCGTTGATAGGGGCGATTGCAACCAATGTCGTCAGTGCGATCCAGGAAGAAGCGCATCGCGAAGCCGCCATCATCACCTTTCTTGCAACGTCGTCCAACATGACCTTCCTGGGGCTGGGGTCGGCGTTTTGGGGCGTGGTGATCGGCGGATTCGCCTATCTCGTTTTGAACAAGGCGCGCAAGGCGCCGGCGGCCGGCTAAGTCCCTGGTTCGGCGCGGCGGGCCCGGATGCCGCGCACGCCATAGCGCTGCCGTGGCGGCCGATGGCGTTATCATGATGCCAGTTCCATCTTGCGAAAACATACGATGAATCCAACCACCTTGAGCGCCGATGACATATGGGCGGACATCCTGGCTGTGCGCAGCCGGGCGCCGCTGGTGCACAGCATTACGAATTTCGTGGTGACCAACTACAACGCCAATGCCTTGCTGGCCCTGGGCGCCGCGCCCGTCATGGCGCATGCGCATGAAGAGGTCGAGGACATGGCCAGGATCGCCCAGGCGGTCGTGTTGAACATCGGCACCCTCGATCCGTATTGGGTCGAGTCCATGAAACTGGCTTTTCGCGCAGCCCGGGGCGCTTCCGTGCCGGTAGTGCTGGATCCCGTCGGCGCCGGCGCAACCGCGTACCGGAACGCGGCGTTGAAAGAGCTGCTGGCTATCGGTTCGCCCGCTGTCATTCGCGGCAACGCCTCCGAGATCATGAGCGTGGCGGGGCTGGATGCGGCCACCAAGGGGGTGGAAAGCATGGCGGCGTCCGACCAGGCCGTCGAAGCGGCATGCGGGCTTGCGCGTTCGCATTCCTGCGTGGTGTGCGTCTCGGGCGCGGTCGATCATATTGTCGACGCGGCGGGCCGCAGGCTGGCGCTTTCGAACGGGCACGAGTGGATGACCAAGGTGACGGGCATGGGGTGTTCGGCAACCGCCGTCATTGGCGCCTTCGCCGCCGTGCAGCCGGATGCCTGGCGGGCAACTGCATCGGCTATGGCGTATTTCGGCGTCGTGGGCGAATGGGCCGCCCAATCCGTCGCGCAGGCGGGCGCGGGTGTCGGCGCGCTGCAGATCCGCATGCTGGACGGTTTGCAATTGATGACCTGGAACGAATTCTCCATGCGCCTGAGGCTCGAGGCCGGCAATGCCTGAAGCGCAGGCCGCATCGTCGTTCGCAGGCCGCTTGAAAATCCGCGGCGGGGCCTAGACGATGAATGTCCAGCCATCCGGACGGCAACGCCTGTTCTATGCATTATGGCCGGATGCGGAGGTTGCGCGGGAATTGCGGGGCCTGCAAGAGGTCTTGTCGGGGCGGAAGACCCACGTCGAGGATTTTCATCTGACCCTGGCCTTTCTCGGCGAGCAGCCGGAAGAGGCCTTGCCTGCCTTGAAGGAAATACTGTTTGACTTGTCTTTGCCGGAGATAACGTGTCTGCTGGATACCTACGGGTGCTTCAGCCGCTTGAAGCTCGTCTGGGCGGGCATGACGGCGCCTCCGCAAAGCCTGTTCGATGTGCGGCGGCAATTGCTGGATAAACTCAGCGAAGAATCCATTGCATTTCCGCAGGAAGCGGCGTTCCGGCCCCATATCACGCTGGCGCGCAAGGTGGAGGGTATTTCCGAATGGCCGATGAAGCCCATACGCTGTGCGCCGCTGTCGTTGGTGCTGGCCCGATCCGTCAAGGCCTTGCCGGGTTCGCCGCATTACCGGATACTGGCATCCCGCCAGTGTCCGACTCAATCAGGAAGCCATTCATGACCGCTGCGTTTCGCCGCCTTTTACTGTTGCGCCATGCCCAGGCCGATCGTCCGCCCCATACCAGGGACTACGATCGCCCGTTGTCGCCTTTGGGCGAGCAAGAGGCCGGTGAGATCGGTGCGTATCTGGCGCAGGAAAGCCTGTTGCCGGAACTGGCGCTGGTTTCCGGCTCCCAGCGTACGCGCGCCACGTGGAGCCTCGTCCAGAAGCAGTTGCCCAGTTTGGTTCCGGCCATTTTCGAAGACAGGATTTATGAAGCCCACCCCAGCGTCTTGCTGGAGACATTGCGCGGTGTTTCGTCCGAGCCGCCCACCGTCCTGCTGGTCGGGCATAACCCCGGACTGCAATTGCTGGCTCTGCAATTGGTGGGGCGGGGCGGGCGCACCGCGTACAGCCGTTTGCGGCAAGAGTTTCCCCCCGCCGGATTGGCTGTGATCGATTTCGAGGTTGCGGAATGGAGCAGGGTTTCGGAGCAGAGCGGCGCTCTGGAGCGGTTTGCCGTGGCGAAAAGCTAGTTGTGCCGGCGTGCGGGAGCCATGGGGGGGCGGCCAGCGATATGCCGGAAGGTAATGCGGCCCTTGCTCAAGTCGTAGGGCGACATTTCGAGCGTGACTTTGTCGCCCGCCAGAATGCGGATGTGGTGCTTGCGCATTTTGCCGCCGGTGTAGGCAATGATGGGATGCCCATTGTCCAGCAAGACCCGGAAGCGCGAATCGGGCAGTACTTCGGTAACGGAACCTTGCATTTCAAGTAGTTCTTCTTTGGCCATAAACGGGACTCCTTAGTCTATTGATGAAGCCGGGTGGGGCATTGTGCGCCTGCCCGGTCTGCGCTGGATGCGGACGATGAATCGAAGCGCCGATGGCTTGGCGTTGGCGCGCGGCGCAGCGTCGATTCGATGGCGTGGTACAGGAAAAAACAATGGCAGCGCGTCTTGTGCGCTGTATCGTTTGCTTTGCTGGCTGATGGGGATGAAGGGCTTTGCCGCTACGATGAGTGGCAGGGCTTGCTCGTGGGACGCGGTGTGAACCGTGGATAGGGGGATAAAAATTCCCAAAAAAGCATCAGTTTTATCTTGTGTGCCAACTCAAGAACCAACTGAAGCATGCAAAGCATAGCGTAAAAATTATCTAATAAAAGATACGCTGGATTGTCCTTTTTGTCAAGGCAATATCTTGGCCGGCAAGTTCCGCAAGCCACATAAGCCCCGCTGCGGTGCATGTGCGTTCATCGCGCAGGCGGCTCTTGCCTGGGCCCGCATGCCGGTACTTGATGTTCCCGGCGCTTACGTCTTTGGAGGCGTGAGATTGCGCCGTCGAGCCATGGCGCCTCCCATGCGGCTCAATGCCGCGTCGCCCAATAGCCGGGATGCCATGGGGAAGAGTTCGGTGTCTTCGTGTTCAAGGTGTCCGGCGTATCGTTGAACAAAAGCCTGGACGTCCGAGGTGGGCAGCGGGGCCGGCCGGCCTTCGGCGATTTGCGTCAGCGCGTTGCGCAGCTGCCGCCAGTCGGCTTCCAGGCGCCGGTGTTCGGCGGCCAGGCTTGCGGTGATTTCGCGGATGCAGACGGCATCGGAGCCGGCCATGGCTTCCAGCAGCTCGGGAAAAAGGTTTTCTTCTTCGTCCGCGTGATGCAGGGGGGCGGCAACGTCGAAATAACGGATGATGCCGGCCGCGGCGGATGCCGCTTCGGCGTCGGCGCCGTGTTGCTCGAGATGGGGAACCAGGCGAGTCAGAATAGCGCATTGACGCTCGATGCGGGTATGGCAGGAGGCCAGCATGTCCAGGGGAGCCTCCACCCCCGCAAGAGGGCCGGAAAATCCAGGGAAGGCGGTGCTCATGGTGGTGTCCTCGTGGTGTGCGGGTGTCAGGCTTGCCATGTTTGCCTGTTATGCGTGCAACAAGCAATTGCGCGGCGTATCAGGGTATTGCCCGCAACGGATCGGGTCTGTTTTAGTTATAGCATGGCGGGGCGGGGATGAAGGGTTCGCATGCGCCGCGTCGCTGTTACATTGCGCCAGCATGACATACAATAATCGAAGAAGCGGGGAGAGAATAGTGTGTGAGGTGCAGATATGACGCAAGACGTTGTGAAGCAAGATACCAACCCCGGGCTGCCGGCTTGGGGACTCGACCACATCCCGTACGACGCCATCGACATGGCGCGGGTTTCGGGGTGCGATGATCTACTTTATATGGTGGCGGGCGCATCGTTCATTGAAATTGCCTCCGACCTTTATACCGGCAATCTCATCCAATATTTCGACGGCGACGCTACCGTGGTCGAATGGCTGGATCAACATTGGCAGCACGAAGAACTGCGCCACGGGCGAGCCCTCAGGGGCTATGTGCAGCATGCCTGGCCCGAGTTCGACTGGGACGCTGCTTACAGTACTTTTTTTGCTGAATACTCCAAGCTGTGCACAGTCGAGGAATTCGAATCGACCCGGGGCCTCGAAATGGCGGCCCGCTGTGTGGTGGAAACGGGCACGGCCACGTTCTACAAGGCGCTTTCCGAACGGGCCACGGAACCGGTGCTGGCGGGCATAGCCGCGCGCATCGGAGCCGAAGAGGTCGGCCACTACAAGCATTTCTTCCGTTATTTTCGCGAGTACAGCACTAGCGAGCGCATCGGCCGCTTGCGGGTGCTGGGCGCGCTCAAGCGGCGTGTGCTCGAAGCCAGGCAGTCCGATGCCGAATGCGCGTTGTGGCATGCTTACTCGACGCATGTCGGCGCCAAGGCCAACAAGGCGGATTTCAAAGTGCTGTGCAAGCAGATCGGCCGCGAACTGCGGCCTCTTTACCCCGTTTCCATGGCTGTCAAAATGGTGCTCAAGCCTTTGAACCTGCCATCGGGCGTATCGCGGGCCATTCAAGCGCCCCTGGCCGTGGCTTCCAGCTGGCTTATCCGCTAAGGATCGGGGCGGCCGGCGTCAGGCTACGGCGCGAGCGGTCCGGCGCGCCGTAGCGGCCCGGCCGCTGCGATTAAAGCAGTCCCTGGCCATTCAGTATCTGCTGTACTTGCGCCAGACGCCTCACCGGATCGTCCAGCGTCAGCATGCTTTGCTGTTCCAGGGGCATAAGCGGCAACAGCTCGCACCAGCGGTTCGCAACCCACCCGCATTCGTCCAGACGGAACGGCGGCGCCAGGGGCATGGCGGCCGCCGGCGTGCCGTTTTTTTGCATGTCGGCAATCAGCTTTCCCAGCCGATTGGCGCTGGCTTGCAGCGGATCGGGAATGGCGACGACGGGGTCGTCCGCCATCAGGGCGATGTCTCCGCTCCACAGGCCGAACCGGCCTTGTTCGCTGTCTTGCAGATGGAATCGCCGGGTTCCCGAACAGCGCAGCTGAATAAGCCCGGGCATGGGCGACAACCATTCGTCTATCTTCGCCAATGTGCCGGCCTGCGCCAGGACTTCGGTGGCTTCGGGCCGGCGCACCTCGCTGCCTTCGATCAAGGGCACGATGCCGAAGGGCTCGCCGGCTTCGATGCTTTTCTTGATCATGTCCAGATAACGGACTTCGAAGATGCGCAAGTGCAGAACGCCGTCGGGGAACAGGGCTCTGCCCAGCGGGAAAAGAGGGATATTGCTTGTGTTCATGATTCCGTGCAGCGTTTGAAGAATACCGGAAGCGCCGGCGACGGCGGGAGACGGCCGGCAGCGGCTTCATGGATATAAACTATATATTGCATGTGATATTTAAATTGCGTATAGTATTCATCACTAAATGCCCGCAAGGGCAGCATAATCGCCTCGGCGCCGCCACTGCATCCGGCCTGCTCCCTGAGGCAAGAATACACGATGGAGACAAGCATGAATTTACCTCAAGCCCAAGAGGCCGCCCAAGACGTCGCGCTTTTCGCCGAGCCCGCCGTAACCGTCACGGCGCGTCCCGATGGCGCCATTCTGGTCGAGAATCCTGTTCCCCTCAAACCCTATGCGCGCTGTATCGGCGAGTTCCTGGAATACTGGGCCCGCGAGGCGCCCGACCGCGACTTCCTGATGGCGCGCAATCCGGCTTCGGGGCAGTGGGAGGGCGTCAGCTACGCCCAGGCCCTGGACAAGGTCTACCGCATCGGCACATGGCTGCTGCGGCAAGGCGTGCCGGCCGATCGTCCTTTCTGCGTGCTGACGGACAACAGCATCGAGCACGGGCTCATCATGCTTGCCTGCATGCACGTGGGCATCCCTTATGCCGGCATTTCGCCCGCGTATTCCCTGGTTTCCAAAGACCATGCCAAGCTCAAGAACCTGATCCAGCGCCTGGATCCGGCCGTCATCTATGTGGGCGGAGTGGAACGGTACAGGCCCGCCCTCAAGTCCATCGAAGGCTTGCACCGCGCAATGCCGGTGGTGGCCGACTCCGATGCCAGGCCCGAAGGCGGCCTGGTGTTTTCCGATCTGCTGGCCGAGCGGGACGACGTAGCGGTGCAACGCGCTTACGCGCAAGTCACTCCGGACACGATCGCCAAGATTCTGTTTACCTCGGGCTCCACGGGGTATCCCAAAGGCGTCATCAATACGCAGCGCATGCTTTGCTCGAGCATGCAGGGCAAGCTGCAGGCATGGCCGTTCCTGGGCGAAGAGCCGCCGGTGCTGCTGGATTGGCTGCCCTGGAACCATACGTTCGGCAGCAATCATAATTTCAACATCATCCTGGTCAATGGCGGCACGTTCTACCTCGATGCCGGCAAGCCCATGCCGGGGCTGTTCGACACCAGCATCGCCAATTTGCGCGATACCGCCCCGACGCTGTACATGAATGTGCCGCGGGCGTTCGACATGCTGCTTCCCGTGTTGCGCACCGACGCGCAATTGCGCCGCCAGTTTTTCTCCCGCCTCAAGGTCATATTTTATGCGGCTGCCGCGCTGCCGCAGCATTTGTGGGACGGCCTCATCGAACTGTCGCGCCAGGAACTGGGCCATGCCATACCCATGGTGACGGCCTGGGGGTCCACGGAAACCTCGCCGCTGGCCACCGACTGCCATTTCCAGGCGGATCAATCCGGCGTCATCGGCCTGCCGATTTCCGGTGTCAGCCTTAAACTGGTGCCCAGTGGCGGCAAGCTGGAAGTCCGGGTCAAAGGGCCCAACATCACGCCGGGCTATTTCAAGCAGCCCGAGCTCACGGCCAAGGCGTTCGACGAAGAGGGCTTCTATCTTATCGGCGACGCTGTGCGTTTCGCCGACCGGAACCGCCCCGAAGCGGGACTCATGTTCGACGGCCGGGTTTCCGAAGACTTCAAGCTCACCACGGCCACCTGGGTGAGCGTCGGGACGCTGCGGGTCAAAGGCATCGAGCATCTGGCGCCTTTGGCCCAGGACATCGTGGTGACCGGCCACGACAGGGACTCCGTAGGTTTTCTTGTCTTTCTCAATGCCGCGGCATGCCGTCAATTGACGGGGCTGGGCGCCGATGTCCCGCTGGATGACATTGCCGCCCATCCCGCCGTGCGTGAGCACGTCCAAAAGGGGCTGCGCGCCATGCACCGGGACGGCACCGGCAGTTCCACCTACGCGGATCGGGCGTTGCTTCTGACGACCCCTCCCTCGGTTGACGATGGCGAAATCACCGACAAGGGCTATATCAACCAGTCGGCGGTTCTGGCGGCTCGCAACAGACTGGTGGAGGATATGTACGAGGCCGAACCTCCCGTCACGGTTATCCGCTTGTAAGCGGCATGGCTGAAGCAAAATCATGAAACCGCAAAAATCATTGTCCGAGCAGGAAATCGCCGAGTTGTCCCGGCGCCTTGGGCAGCGCGTGCGTTCCGCGCGCGCGGGCAGGGGCATGACCATGAAGCAGCTGGCGCAGGACGCCGACATTTCCCTGCCGTATTTGTCCAGAGTCGAAAAAGGCGACGGCAATATTTCCATTGCCGTGCTGCATAAACTGGCGGCCGCACTGAGTTTGCCGGCCGACAGCCTGTTGTCGGACAACGAGCGCTACGGCACGGATTACGCGCTGATCATCGAACTGCTGAAGCGGCAGCCGCCCTTGCAGTTGCGTGAGATCCGCAAGATGCTGGTCGAGCGGTTCTCGCGCCCTCATGGGGGGCACGCCGCGCCGCGCCGCATTGCGCTTATCGGTTTGCGTGGGGCGGGCAAGTCGACGCTGGGGGCGCTGTTGGCCGAGCGGCTGGAAGTCCCCTTCGTCGAGCTGAACGCCGAAGTGGAAAAAGAGGCGGGGCTTTCCCTGAATGAAATTTTTTCCATCTATGGCCAGGCGGGATTTCGCCGCCTGGAGCGCAGCAGCCTGGAGCGGGTGGTGGCCATCTACCCGGAGGCTGTGATTGCAACCGGCGGGGGCATTGTGATGGAGCCGGCCACGTACGAGCTGCTATTGCACTCGTTTTTCAGCATATGGCTGCACGCCGCGCCTGAAGAGCATTTCAGGCGGGTCATGGCGCAGCACGATGTTCGCATCGCGACACCGCAATTGCAGGAAGAGGCCATGGCCAGCATCGTGGCCGCGCTGGGCGCGCGCAGCAAGCTGTATGCGCTGGCTCATGCGCACCTGGACACCACCAGCCGGAAAATCGACGAGCTGGCCGACGACGTCAGGCGGCTGATCGACGAAAACGTCCATCCCGGGCTTTCCAAGGCCAGCGCGGCCTAGTGTGCTGTTGGTTGGTCCACGCTCCGGATGTAAAGACATGAACTAACCAGACAGCACGCCGGCCGGGTCTTTGGCCATTACGCCGATGGCTCGGCCGGCGCGGGCTGGCGCTCCAGCGCGGCCTGGATGGCGTCTTCGACTTTCTCCAGAAATACGAATTCAAGCTGGCTTTGCGCCTCGGGGGGGATGTCTTCGAGATCCTTCCGGTTGCGCGCGGGCAGCATGACGGTCTTGATGCCGGCGGCCAGCGCGGCCAGCACTTTTTCCTTGACTCCGCCTATGGGCAGAACCAGGCCGCGCAGGCTGACTTCGCCCGTCATGGCGAAATCGCTGCGCACCGGGATGCCGGTGGTCAGGGACGCCAGCGCGACGAACATGGCGACACCGGCGCTCGGGCCGTCCTTGGGAATGGCGCCCGCGGGGACGTGCACATGGATATCGCTGTCCTTGAAGATTTTTTCGTCCAGAAACAGTTGCTTTGCATGCGCCTTGAGCAGGGTCAGCGCCGCCTGCGCGCTTTCCTTCATGACGTCGCCGAGCTGGCCGGTAAGAATGAGCCTGCCGCTGCCGGGTATGAGGCTGGCCTCGATGAAAAGAATGTCCCCGCCCACGGGCGTCCAGGCCAGCCCCGTGGCGACGCCGGGCGTGCTGGTGCGCATGGCCAGTTCGTTTTCGAATTTCCTGGGGCCCAGGATGGCATGGAGGTCGTCTTCGCCGATTTCCACGCGCTGCGCCGTGCCCTCGGCGATGCGCATGGCGGCGTGGCGGAAGGTGCTGCCGATTTCGCGTTCCAGCGAGCGCACGCCCGCTTCGCGGGTATAGAAACGGATGATGCTGCGCACCGCGGCTTCGCTGATGGAGCATTGCTCGGGCTTCAGGCCGTTGGCTTCAAGCTGGCGGGCAATAAGGTAGCGCAGGGCGATCTGGGTTTTTTCCTCTTCGGTATAGCCCAGCAGCTGGATGATTTCCATGCGGTCGCGCAGGGGGCCGGGCACGGTGTCGAGCACATTGGCTGTGGTGATGAACAGGATTTGGGACAGATCGAACGGCACGGCCAGATAGTTGTCGCGGAATGCCGAGTTTTGCTCGGGATCGAGCACTTCGAGCAGGGCGGCGGCCGGGTCGCCTTGTATGCCCGCGCCGAGCTTGTCGACCTCGTCCAGCATCATGACGCAGTTTTTCGCGCCGGCCTTGTGCACGGCCTGGATGATGTTGCCGGGCAGGGCGCCGATATACGTGCGCCGGTGGCCGCGGATCTCGGCCTCGTCGTGCACGCCGCCCAGCCCCAGCCTGACGAATTTGCGGCCGGTGGCCTTGGCGATGCTTTGGCCCAACGAGGTTTTGCCCACGCCCGGAGGCCCGACAAAGCACAGTATGGGACTATGGCCCTGGGGGTTGAGCTTGCGCACGGCCAGGTATTCGAGAATGCGCCGCTTGATTTTCTGCAGGCCGTAATGGTCTTTGTCGAGGATTTCGCGCGCCTCGGCGATGTCGATGCGATCCTGGGTGGTCACCGACCAGGGCAGTTCGGTAAGCCAGTCCAGGTAGGTGCGCACCATGGCGTATTCGGCCGAGGCATCCGACATGTGTTCCAGCCGCTTGAGTTCCTTGCGGGCGACGGCTTTGACTTCGTCCGGCATCCTGGCCTTGGCGATGTTGCTTTCGATTTCTTCCATCTCGGCCGAATTGCCGTCGGTGTCGCCCAACTGCTTCTGGATGGTTTTAAGCTGCTCGCGCAACAGGACTTCGCGCTGGCGGTCCTCGAAGCGTTCTTTGGTCTGCTGGTCGATATCGTGGCTGATCTGCAGCACCTCGCCGAAGTGCACCAGGTAGGCCAGCACTTTGTCCAGGCGCTTGAGAAGATCGAAGGTTTCCAGGACGTCCTGTTTCTCGGTGGGCTTGAGATCCATGAAGCCGGTGACGAAGTCGGCCAGCACCGGCGCCGAAGTGATGTTCTGGGCGGTGGTGGCCAGTTCGGCCGGAGCCTGGGGCAGGAATTGCAGGATTTCGCCGGTGCGCATTTTAAGCTGCAGCATCCTGGCTTCGATCTCGGGGCTTTCGGTTTTGGGCTCATCGAAGGTCTTGACGCGCGCGACCATGTAGGGATAGCCGTCCAGGAATTCTTCGACGCGGAAGCGCTGCTCGCCCTGGCAGACGATATGGTGGGAGCCGTCGGGGGTGGTTACGTAGCGCAGGATGCTGGCCACCGTGCCCACGCGGTACATGGCGTCGTTGTCGGGTTCGTCCTTGTCGGACTCGCGCTGCAGCAGCACGCCGATCTGGCGTCCGGCGCGCGCGGCCTCCTGGGCGGCCAGCACCGAGCTTTCGCGGCCTATGCTGATTGGCACGACGAGTTGCGGAAACAGCACCAGATTGCGCACCGGGATGATGATGAGCGCGTCGTCGGGCAGGGGCGGGGACTGGGCGGCTCCGGCGGGATCGCTGGATTGGCCGGGCGGGTTGGCGGGTTCGGCGTTGGTGGTTTCGGGCGTCGTGGCGGTGTCAGGGTTTTTGGCTTGCATGACGTGACCTTGCTTGGCGTTACGCGAGTTTCAGCAAATTGAGCACCAGGCAGCCATGCGCCAGCCTGGATTCCTGGATCTGAAACTGCCCGGGAGGAAGTTCGATGCGGCGCTCGAAACGTCCGTAGGGGATTTCGATACGCCGCACGTGCGCCAGCGCGGGGGCGGGCATGGGCCGTTCGCCGACGATGCCCAGATGGCCGTTTTCAATGACGACCTTGACCTGCTCGGGCTCGACACCGGGCAAGGCGACCAGCACGGTTATCTGGTTTTGGGTGTCGAAGATGTCGACCGGAGGTTCCCAGGTGGGGCCTCGCGCGGGGCCCTGGGCCAGGCGGAAAAATTGGCGATGTAGACGGTCGGCCTGTTCCAGCATATTGACGGCCTCCGACCACATGGTGCTGGCCGGTTTGCGGTATGTCATGGATTGCATCCTTTTCATGTGGAGCCCGGGGGATGCCGTTGCCTGAAGAACACTGCCCGCATACCCTGGAGCGCCTTGCACGAACAATAGTAGGAGCAAAACCGATCCGTTGCAATCGGCCCGGCGGGTTCGTATACTTTGCCGGTCGGCCGCCATTGGCGCGGCGCCATTCCGTGTTGCCAGAGGCCTTCATGACTGCCCAGCTCAAAATCGATTTCGTCTCCGATGTTTCATGCCCCTGGTGCGCCATAGGGCTGAGTTCGCTGGAAAGCGCGCTGGGCCGGCTGGATGGCGACATCCAGGCCAGGCTGCATTTCCAGCCTTTCGAGCTCAATGCCCAAATGCCGGCGGGCGGCCAGGAAATCGTCGAGCACCTGGCCGAGAAATACGGCTCCACGCCAGAACAAATCGCCCAGACGCACGAAGCCATTCGCGCGCGCGGCGAAGGCGTGGGCTTTACCTTCGGGCCGCGCAGCCGTATCTACAACACGTTCGATGCGCATCGACTGCTGCACTGGGCCGAACTGGAAGGGCGCCAGGTCGAGCTCAAGCATGCCTTGTTCCAGGCTTACTTTACCGATGGCGAAGACCCCAGCTCGCACGATGTGCTGGTACGCCTGGCCGGCGAGGCGGGGCTGGATGCGGCACAGGCCCGGGAAATCCTGGCATCGGGCGCCTACGCCGCCGAGGTGCGCGAACGCGAGCAATTCTATCTGGATCACGGCATCAATTCGGTGCCGGCCATCATCATCAACGACAAGCATCTCATCCAGGGCGGGCAGCCGCCCGAAGTCTTCGAGCGCGCACTGCGCCAAATAGCCGGCTCCCAGGACGAGCAAGCCTGACGCCGCACCGTTTTCGGCGTCGAAGCGAAACCGGCAATAGCGGCGGCTTCGGCAAGCTGGCCGGCTAGCTGCCCGCCTGCCCCGCGTATTCGATGATCAATTGCGCCGAAGCCATGCCGTTCCAGACATTGCGATCCAGCCGGTAGGCCACGTCGACGTACTCGGGCAGCATTTCGGCATGGTTGAACCAGATGGCGTCGAAACGCTGGTGGCCGCGCTCCAGGCTCAGCTTCAGGTGCTTGTCCTTGAGCAGCCGCTGCTGGCGTACCGTGAACGTATCGCGGAATACCGGCGCGGGGAAGCCGGCGCCCCATACCTGTTGCTGCAATAGCAGGGCGACGTCGGCGTTGGCGTAGCCGCTTTCGAGCGAACCGTCGGTGGTGATGACGGGCTCGAAGCTGGCTTTGCCCGTGAGCTCCCTGACCGCGGCATCGAAGCCCTCGGTAAAGATGTCGTAGGCATCCTCGCGCAGCGTCAGTCCCGCGGCCATGGCGTGGCCGCCGAATTTCAGGATGATGCCCGGGTAACGTTTGGACACCAGATCGAGCACGTCGCGCAGATGCACATCGGGTATCGAACGGCCCGAGCCCCGCAGTTCGCCGCTGTCCGAGCGGGCGAAGGCCAGGGTGGGGCGCCAATAGGTTTCCTTCAGGCGCGAGGCGACCAGGCCGACCACGCCCTGGTGCCATTCGGGATGGTAGACGCATACCGAGGCCTTGATGACCGGATCGCCTTGTTCCAGGGACGCCAGGGCTTCCTCGCGCATGGTGGTCTCGATGCCGCGGCGCTGCTGGTTCATGTCGTCGAGTTCGCGGGCCAGCTTGAGGGCCAGGGTTTCGTCGTCGGTAACCAGGCAATTGATGCCCAGGCTCATGTCGGCCAGGCGCCCCGCGGCGTTGATGCGCGGCCCCAAAGCAAAGCCCAGGTCGAAGGCGTTGGCGGTGCGCGGCTCGCGGGCCGCCACGGCGAACAACGCACGCAGGCCGGCCTGCGTGCGCCCCGCGCGCATCTTCAGCAAGCCTTGGGTAACCAGCAGCCGGTTGTTGGCGTCCAGCTTGACGACGTCGGCCACGGTGCCCAGCGCGACCAGGTCGGACAGATTGTCCAGCCTGGGCCCGCCGTCGGGCGCGTAGACGCCGCGCCGGCGCAGTTCGGCGCGCAGCGCCAGCATCAAGTAAAAGATGACGCCTACGCCGGCCAGGTTCTTGGACGGAAAGCCGCAGCCCGGCTGGTTGGGATTGACGATGGCCAGCGCGGCGGGCAGTACGTCGCCCGGCAGGTGATGGTCGGTAATAACGACGTCCATGCCGTTGTCCGCCGCGGCTTGCACGCCGTCGACGCTGGCGATGCCATTGTCCACGGTCAGCAGGATGTCGGGCTTGCCCGAGGGGTGCAAGGCGGCCAGTTGCACGACTTCGGGAGAAAGCCCGTAGCCGGTTTCGAAGCGGTTCGGCACCAGGAAGTCGACGACGGCGCCCATGGCGCGCAGGGCGCGGATGCCGACCGCGCAGGCGGTGGCTCCGTCGCAATCGTAGTCGGCGATGATGAGCAGGCGTTTGCGCGCCTGGATGGCGTCGGCCAGGACGGAGGCGGCATGCTCGCTTTGCGTAAGCTGCGCCGGCGGTATCAGTGCCGACCATTTCAATTGGGCTTCGCTGGCCTGCGTCACGCCGCGCGCCGCCCACAGGCGCGCGAGCAGGGGATGGATGCCGGCGTTTTCCAGCGCCTGCGCGGTTTCGGGTTGCGCGGGGCGATTGCTTAGTTTTGGGGCGACCACCAGGTTCTCCATGTTTCGTTGCGACGGGGCAGCAGGCGGGACAGCAAGCCTTGGCTGCGCGGCTGGATTTCGACGATGCGGTCGCGGCCAAGCAAAACAAGCCCGGGTTGGGCGTTTGCGGCAAGCGGCTTGAACACGTTGCGCTCAAGCTCGCCGAGCGCGCCTATCCAGGCGCCCCAGTCCTGAGCCAGGCCGGGTTCCAGCAGCGATCCGTGAACGGCGGAATCGGATGCCGGCGCCTGGCGCAGTTGATCGGGGCTGGCCCCGCCGAACAGCCAAAGGCTGTTCACGGGAACCCGGCCGGCGGCGTAGCGTTCGTTGTTGACGGGATGGTCGTACCACAGCATTTGCAGTTCGTTGAGCAGGCGCCGCCACGGACGTGCCGCAATATCCTGGGGCCACCATTCGTTGACGGTGGCCAGACTGACCAGCACCGGACTGGCGCATTGCGGCGTAAAATCGGCTGGCAGCTCGATGCGCCAGCGTGCGGCGCTGTCCGGATGCAGGGCAAAACCGGTTCCGGCGAACAGCGTTTGCGCCGATTCGAGCAGGGCGCCGTTATGCTGGGGGCTGATTTCGAGCTCGCTGGCGGGCAGCAGTACGGCGCCGTCGCGCGAAGGCGAGACGTGCACCAGCTCGGCCAGCCACACGGGCTGGTCACGTTGGGTAACGTTGTTTGCCCATAGCGGGCCCAAACCTGCGCTAAGATTCTGTCCATCGCGCTTTACGAAGCCGCTGCGCTTCAGCAGCCATTGTTCGAACGGCGTGCATCCGGCCGACGCTGGGTCGGCCGGATGCACGTCGGCGCGGCCCTGCCGCAGCCAGTTTGCGAAGGTGGGCGCCGTTTCCAGGATATGGGGAACAAGCGCCTTTGCCGCTGCAGGGTCGGGCAAGGCGCCAGGGAGTACGATTTGCATGCTTTTATTGTAGTGTTAATAAGTGGACGGTGGCTGAATAATAATGTCTTATGAACTATGGATAGGCGCGCGTTATGCCGGGTTGCTGCGAGGCCGCGGCCGGCGCGGTCGGCGCGACCGTTTCGTCTCGTTTATTGCCGGCAGCTCCATGGCCGGCATTGCCCTGGGGGTGGCGGCGCTCATCATCGTGCTGTCGGTGATGAACGGTTTTCAAACCCAGGTGCGCGACCGCATGTTGTCGGTTCTGCCGCATATTGAATTATCCGTGCCGGGCGCAGCGCCCAACGATGTGCTGGCGCATTGGCAGGAGCTTGCGCAAGATGCCAGGAAGAACCCCGAAGTCACCGGCGCGGCGCCCTTCGTGTCGGCGCAGGCCATGCTGGCGCGCGGCGAAGAATTGCGAGGGGCGCAGATCCGCGGCATCGATCCGCAGCGCGAGAGCGCTGTTTCCGAATTGAGCCAGCAAATGATCGAGGGGCGCCTGGACGTCCTGAAGCCCGGAAGCTTCAACATCGTCCTGGGCAACCAGTTGGCGGACATGCTGGGCGTGCGTGTGGGCGACACCTTGATGGTTCTGGCCCCACAGGGGTCGATTTCGCCGGCTGGCTTTACGCCCCGGATGCGCCAATTCACGGTGGCGGGCATTTTTTCCTCGGGCTACTACGAATACGATGTGTCGCTGGCTTTCATCGATGACGACGATGCGGCCAAGGTGTTCCGCGACAGCGGCATCAGCGGCGTGCGGCTGCGCATCGCCGACATGCAGAAGGCGCCGCAGGTGGCGCGCGAACTGATGGGCATCATGCCGGCGTACGTGCGGGCCGGCGACTGGACGCAAAGCAATCGCACCTGGTTCGCCGCGGTGAAGACGGAAAAGCGCATGATGTTCCTGATCCTGGCCTTGATCGTTGCCGTGGCCGCGTTCAATCTGCTGTCTTCATTGGTGATGGCGGTCAAGGACAAGCAGTCCGACATCGCCATCCTGCGTACGCTGGGATCCACCCCGCGGGAAATCTCACGCATCTTCCTGGTGCAAGGCTCGCTGATCGGCGTGGTGGGCACGCTGCTGGGAGTCGGCCTGGGCATGCTGGTGGCGTACAACATCGACGTCATCGTCCCGTTCATCGAACATCTGCTGGGCGTGCAGTTCTTGCCTCAGCAAATCTATTTCATCAGCGAGCTGCCTTCCAACCCCCAGGCTTCCGACATCATCGCGATTGCCGTGACGTCGCTGGTGCTGTCCTTGCTGGCCACGCTGTATCCCAGCTGGCGGGCGTCCCGCCTGCAACCCGCACAGGTATTGCGCCATGACTGAAACCGCATCCCATGTCCTAAGCGCAAAAAACCTGGTCAAGACCTATGACGAAGGAGAGCAGGCCATCCATGTCCTGCGCGACGTCAGCCTGCATGTCGAGCGCGGCGAAATGGTGGCCATCGTGGGAGCATCGGGCTCGGGCAAAAGCACCTTGCTGCACTCGCTGGGCCTGCTGGACGAGCCGACATCCGGCGAGGTGTTCGTGGACGGCGTCAGCGCAAAGGGGCTTTCCGAAACGCAGCGCAGCCGTTTGCGCAATCGTAGCCTGGGCTTCGTATACCAGTTCCATCACTTGCTGCCGGAGTTCTCGGCGCTGGATAATGTGGCCATGCCCCTGATCGTGCGCCGCGAAAACCGTGCCAAGGCCCGCGAGGCCGCGCGGGATGTGCTGGCGCAGGTGGGGCTGACCGCGCGCGAGCATCATTTTCCGGGCCAGTTGTCGGGCGGCGAGCGGCAAAGGGTCGCGCTGGCCCGCGCCCTGGTCACGCATCCGGCTTGCGTGCTGGCCGACGAGCCCACGGGCAATCTCGACCGCTACACGGCGGAAAGCATGTTCGAGCTGCTGGTGCGCGTCAACCAGGAATTCGGCACGGCATTCGCCATCGTCACCCACGACCCGGCGCTGGCTTTGCTGGCGCACAGGCAGCTGTACATGGATAAAGGGTGCCTCGTTGATAACGAAGCCTAGTGGGATGTACTTTTACCGTTGACGGGGCCTGGCCCATGCTTATCGATACGCATTGCCATCTGGACGCCGCCGAGTTCGACGAGGATCGCGCCGAGGTCATTGCGCGCGCCGCGCAGGCGGGGGTAAAAGCCATTGTGATTCCTTCGGTTGCGCGTTCGAACTTCGACACCGTGCGGGAGCTGGCGCATTCGTTTCCGGGCGGGTTCTATGCCCTGGGCATACACCCCATGTACGTCCCCCTGGCCCGTGAAGACGACCTGCAGGTGTTGCGCCGGAGCGTCGAGGCGGCCATGGGTGACCCGCGCTTCGTCGCCATTGGTGAAATAGGACTGGATTTCTTTATTCCGTCGTTGACCGTGCCCGCCATGCTCGCCAGGCAGGAAATGTTCTATACGGCCCAGCTCGACCTGGCGCTGCACTACGATTTGCCGGTGCTGTTGCACGTGCGGCGCTCCCAGGACGTTCTGCTCAAGCATTTGCGGCGCCGTTCGCGCATCGGCGGCATGGCCCATGCCTTCAATGGCAGCTTCCAGCAGGCCGAGCAGTTCATCGAGCAGGGCTTCGCGCTGGGGTTCGGCGGCGCGATGACGTTCGAGCGGGCCTTGCAGATCAGGCGTCTGGCCGAGCGCTTGCCGCTGGACGTCCTGGCGCTGGAAACCGATGCCCCCGACATACCCCCGGCCTGGCTGGGAACGCCGCAAATCGAGTCGCGGCGCAACGAGCCCATGCAGATACCGGCCATTGCCGACGTGCTGTCGCAACTACGCGGATCGCCGCGCGCGACGCTGGACGCCGCCACCGGCGCCAATGCGCGGCGCGTGCTGCCCAGGCTGGGCGCCGCCCTGGCGGCTTGAACTACTTGAGCATGCTGGGGTCGAAGCCCGCCAGCCGTTTGTAGCGCAGCGAAATTTCCTGCAGTTCCTGTTCGGAGACGGCATCGTGGATGTGCGCGAAGCCGTTCGGTGCCCGCTCGTGCGCGAGCTGCATGACCTGCTCCGGGCCGTTCAGCCGGTTTCTGAGGATGATGCCCGTGGTGGTGGGCAGGCGGTCGGCTTCGTATTCCTTGAGGGCCAGGGTAATGCTTTTACGCCCTTTTTCGTTGACTTCCTGCAGCGACTCGGCAATGCGGCGGGCGTCGAGAATGGCCTGGGCCGAACCGTTGGACCCGATGGGGTAGAGCGGATGCGCGGCATCGCCGATCAGCGTTGCGTGGCCGAACGACCAGCGCGGCAGCGGGTTCTTGTCCACCAGAGGAAATTCGTAGATGGCTTCGGCGCCGTCGATCAGCGCGGGAATGTCTATCCAGCTCCAATTCCAGGTCTTGAAGCTGTCGGCGAACACGGATTTGTCGACGATGCGGTTCCAGTCGGTGGCGGGCAGATCGTCGGCATCGACCTTGAGTTCGGCAATCCAGTTGATGGGCGTTTTCCCGCCGGCCTGAGGGGTTGCGGCAAGCGGGTAGGCGACGAATTTCTGATCCTGGTAGCCAGCCATGAACATGGTCTTGCCGTCCAGATACGGTTCGGCGTAGGTGATGGCGCGCCACAGGATGCGGCCTGAAAACTGGAATTCGTCGCCGGTGGGATAGAAGGCCTTGCGTACGGCGGAATGAATGCCGTCGGCGCCCACAAGAACGTCGGCGCGAACCTGCTCGCTGCTGTCGCTGTTGCGGTTGTGGAACACGGCGGTGACGCCATGGCCGTCCTGCTGCAGCGACTCGAAGGCCATGCCAAGATGCAGGTGGTTCGCGCCCAGCCGCTCACGCACGGCCTGGGCCAGCAGCAACTGCAGCTCGCCCCGATGGATGGAAAGCTGCGGCACGGGATAGCCGGCGGCAAGCCCCCTGGGTTCTTCCCAGATGGTTTGCCCGTGCTTGTTGTAATAGTGCAGGGCCGAGGTCAGCACGGATCGGGCGCTCAGCGTGTCCAGCAGATCCAGCTGGCGCATTTCGTTGGCGGCGTGAGGCAGCAGATTGATGCCCACGCCAAGCGGTTTGAGTTCGCGCACGCTTTCGTAGACATCGCACTCGATGCCGCGCTTGTGCAGCATCAAGGCCAGGGTCAGGCCGCCGATGCCAGCGCCAACGATAATGACTTTCACTTTTTTCTCCCGACGATAAGGCGTAGATCATACCAAACCAGGGGTGGGCGCTTCGGTGGCCGTCGCCTGTTTCGTCGCGGGTTTCGCCGGTTGAGCTTGCCCTCCATGGTTCATGCCTGCCTTCGGGTAGCAAGGCCATGAGCGGGCATAGGTACAAGCCGATGTTCCGGTTTTGTCCCTTTACGCCGCTGGATTCAGCCGTGCGCTTCTATGCTGTCCGCTTTATGGAGGTGGGGCGGTGACGGGGCGTGCAGGCATCTTGGCCTTTCTGCTGGCATCGGGCGCCGTGCAAAGCCTGCCGGGTCTGCCGGGGGCCTTCGGCTTGGGGGGGGCGGTTGCGGCCATGGCGGTGTTGTCGGCGGGCGCCTTCGTGCTGTGCCGCCGCGTCCGGGCATGCCGGCTTTGGCTTTTACTGGTTCCGCTTTGGGGCGCTGCGCTTGGCCTGGCGTATACCGTGGCGCTTGCCCAACTGCGCCTGGCCGACAGCCTGGAGGACGGCAACCAGGACAAAGTGTCGCGCGTCGTGCTCAGGGTGGCTGGCCTGGTGCGCGTCGATGCGGACAGCCGCGTGTTCGAGGCCGACGTCATTTCTTCCAGGCCGCAGGGCGTGCCGTCGCGCATCCAGGTGTCGTGGAATGCAGCCGCTTATTCCGGGCCATATGGTTTGTCCCGTGCGACTCCCGCCGAGTTTCCCGAGCTGGCGCCCGGGCAGGTCTGGCGCATGGCGCTGACGCTGCGGCGGCCGCATGGTGTGCATAACCCGCACGGCTTCGACTACGAGTCCCATCTGTTCGCCCAGGGGATCCGGGCGGTGGGCCGTGTGCGCGGCATGCCGGTGCTGCTCGAAGATGATCCCTGGCGCAGCCTGACGGTAGCCGCCGAGCGCATGCGCCATCGGGTGCGATCGGCGGTGTCGCCGTTCATCGAGGGCAAACGCTATGGATCGGTGCTGCTGGCGCTGAGCATAGGCGACCAGGCGGCCATACCGGCTTCCGACTGGCGGATATTCAACAGGGCAGGCCTGAGCCATCTTATTGCGATCAGCGGCGGCCACATCACGATGATCGCCGCGCTTGGCGGATTGACGGTTCTTTGGGCCTGGCGGCGCTGCCGTCTTGGCGGGCGGATGCTGGCCGAGCGCCTGCCCGCGCAAATCGCCGCGTCCCTGGCGGCTTTGCTGGTTGCCTGGCTGTATTGCCTTCTGGCGGGGTGGGGCGTGCCGGCGCGGCGCACCTTTTTGATGCTGGCCGTCCTGGCCGGCGCGCATGTCTTCCGTGTTCCGTTCAGCGCGTCCCGCCTAGTGTGTCTTGCCGCCCTGGCGGTGGTGCTGCTGGATCCCTGGGCGATGCTGGCCAGCGGCTTCTGGCTTTCCTTTGGCGCCGTCTGGGTGCTGATGGCCAGCGCCTCGTGGTGGGGAAGGCATATGCGGCATGCCGAACTTTCCCGGATGCGGGTGATGGCCTTTGGCCTGGCTGCGGCCACGGCTTTGCAACTGGCGATCACCGTGGCGCTCATGCCGGCGCTGGCGCTGCTGTTCAACGAGGTGTCGCTGGTATCGCCCCTGGCCAATGCCTATGCCATACCGCTGGTGACGTTCATCGTCACGCCGCTGTCCCTATTGCTGGCGTTGTTCGCCGTGCTACCAGGCCTGGAACTTGCGGCGGCGGCCACCGCCTGGCTGGGGCATGCCGTGCTCGATGCGCTGATGCGGCCTACGGTGTGGCTTGCCGGGCTGGATCTGGCTAGCGTGGGCGTGGCCGCCGCGCCGGCGTGGCTGACCTTGTTCGCCGTGCTGGGGCTGCTGCTGGCCATCATGCCTTACGGGCTGCCCATGCGGCGGGCCGCCTGGCTGATGGTGCTGCCGGCCTTGTTCTGGCGCGCGGAGCGCCCGCCGCCGGGCGGGTGGAATCTGTTCGCGCTGGATGTCGGGCAGGCCGGCTCGCTGGTCGTGCAGACGGCGCGCCATGTGCTGGTGTTCGATACAGGATTGCGCAGCGGCCCGGAGTCGGATGGCGGGGCCCGCATCGTCCTGCCTTTCCTGAAGGCGCTGGGCGAGCGCGCGATCGACGTGCTGGTGGTGTCGCATGCCGATATCGACCATGCGGGCGGCGCGCGCAGCCTGCTTTCCTCTATGGCCGTGCAGCAGTCGTACAGTTCCTTCGACTTGCAGGCCTACCTTGGCCGCGAAGCGGGCTTGCTCGGTCTTGCCGGGCAGTTGCCCGCCATGCCCCTGGCCATGTCGGCGTGCGAATACGGGGTGGCGTGGCGGACGGACGGCGTGGCCTTCGAGTTCTTGTGGCCGTTGCCGGGCAAGGCCGGGACGGGCCGCAAGGCGCCGGCTCGTCCGAACGATGCGGCCTGCGTGCTGCGCATACGGGGAAAGCACCACTCCATTCTTTTGACCAGTGACATCGGTGTGGCGCAGGAGCGCATCCTGGTCGACAGGGGTCTGGCGGACATCGACGTCGTGGCGGTAGGGCATCATGGATCCGCCGGATCGTCGGGAGCCGCGTTCGTGCAGGCGGCGAACGCGGGCCATGCCGTTGCGCAAGCCGGAGCCTGGAACCGCTACGGCCATCCCAATCCGCGGGTGCAGCAGCGCTGGGAGGCTTCCGGCGCGCGGTTCTGGCGCACCGACACGGAAGGCGCCGTATCGTTCCTGTCGCGCCCCGAAGGCCTGGCCGTGCAAAGCAGCCGGCAGGCGCGGCGGCGATACTGGCAGGGAAGGTAATCGGCGGTAGAATGGAAAGCAGCAGCTTCGATACGGGAAGGAGCTTTCATGAGCCAATCGCAACCACTAAGGCTGCATGTGCCGGAGCCCTCCGGGCGCCCCGGCCATCCCAGCGATTTTTCGTATTTGCGCCTGGCGCCCGCCGGCGAGGCGCGCCGCCCCGAAATCGACACGTCCGCTTCCGAGCTCATCGATCTTGCCTATACGCTGATCCGTGTGCTCGACGACGATGGGCGCGCGGTAGGGCCCTGGGCGCCCGACATCAGCCCCGAAACGCTCAGGGCAGGCCTGTGCGCCATGATGAAGACCCGCATATTCGATACGCGCATGCTGGTCGCCCAGCGCCAGAAGAAAATGTCGTTCTACATTCAATGCCTGGGCGAGGAGGCGGTGGGCGTGGCGCAGGCCATGGCGCTCAATCCGGACGACATGTGCTTTTGCTCGTACCGCCAGCAAAGCGTCCTGATGGCCCGCAATGCGCCGTTGGTCGACATCATCTGCCAACTGCTGTCCAACGAGAACGACCGCCTCAAGGGGCGCCAGCTGCCGGTGCTGTATTCCATGCGCGACGCGGGCTTCTTTACCTTGTCGGGCAATCTGGCCACGCAGTTCGTGCAGGCCGTGGGCTGGGCCATGGCCTCGGCCATCAAAGGCGATACCCGTATCGCTTCAGGCTGGATCGGCGATGGCGCCACGGCTGAATCCGATTTCCACTCGGCGCTGATCTTCGCCCATGTCTACCGGGCGCCGGTCATTCTCAATGTCGTGAACAACCAGTGGGCCATATCCACTTTCCAGGCCATAGCCGGCGGCGAGGAAACCACGTTCGCCGCGCGCGGGATCGGCAGCGGCATTGCGTCGTTGCGGGTCGACGGCAACGACTTCCTGGCCGTTTATGCGGCCTCGCGATGGGCCGCGCAACGGGCGCGCGGCAATATCGGGCCCACCCTGATCGAATGGGTGACGTACCGCGGCGGCGCGCACTCCACGTCGGACGATCCTTCCCGCTACCGGCCGGAAAACGATTGGGCCAATTTTCCGCTGGGCGATCCCATTCCCCGCCTGCGGCAGTACATGGAGCGGCAGGGCATCTGGTCCGAGCAGGAAAACCTGGCCGTGCTCAAGGAGCTGGAGGCCGAAGTGCTGGCGGCGCAGAAAGAGGCGGAAAGCCATGGCTCGCTGGCCACGGGGCGCATCCCCAGCCCCGATTCCATGTTCGACGACGTATACAAGGTCATGCCCGCGCATCTGCGCCGGCAGCTCGCGGATTTTCGATCGGGAGAATGATCATGGCGGCGCAAATCCAGGATGTCGCGGAAACGGTTTCGATGACCATGGTGCAGGCCTTGCGTTCGGCCATGGACGTCATGCTCGAACGCGACGAAAACGTGGTGGTGTTCGGCGAGGACGTCGGCTACTTCGGCGGGGTGTTCCGCTGCACCGAGGGGTTGCAGGCCAAGTACGGCCGCACGCGCGTGTTCGATGCGCCCATTTCGGAAAGCGGCATCGTGGGCGCGGCGGTGGGCATGGCGGCCTACGGCCTGAGGCCCGTGGTCGAAATCCAGTTCGCCGATTACTACTATCCGGCCATGGACCAGATCGTGTCCGAGGCGGCCAGGCTGCGTTATCGATCCGCCGGCGAGTTCACGGCGCCGCTGACCATACGCATGCCGTGCGGCGGGGGAATATTCGGCGGCCAGACCCATAGCCAAAGCCCCGAGGTGCTTTTCACGCATGTCAGCGGCCTGCGCACGGTGATGCCCTCCAATCCCTATGACGCCAAAGGTTTGCTGATCGCCGCCATCGAAAACGACGATCCCGTTGTTTTTCTGGAGCCGAAAAGGCTTTACAACGGGCCGTTCGACGGCGACCACGACAAGCCCGTCGTGCCTTGGTCCAGTCATCCCCTGGGCAATGTGCCGCCGGGCTACTACACCGTCGCGCTGGAGTCGGCGGCGGTATTCCGGCCGGGCAGCGCGTTGACGGTTCTTACCTACGGAACCATGGTCTTCGTGGCCGAAGCGGCTTGCAAATTATCGGGCATCGATGCGGAAATCATCGATTTGCGCAGCTTGTGGCCGCTGGATCTCGATACCCTGGTCGAGTCGGTCAAGAAAACCGGCCGCTGCGTCATCGTGCACGAGGCGACGCGCAGCAGCGGATTCGGGGCCGAACTGGCCGCCCTGATTCAGGAACACTGTTTCTACCACCTCGAGGCGCCCATCGAGCGCGTGGCGGGGTGGGACACGCCGTATCCTCATGCGCAGGAATGGGCGTATTTTCCGGGGCCGGCCAGGCTGGCGGCGGCATTCAAGCGTTGCGTGGAGGCCCAATAATGGCGTTGAACATCGTCAAGGTGCCGGACATCGGCGAGGGTATTGCGCAGGTCGAGGTGGTTGCCTGGCATGTCCAGGTGGGGGACGAAGTTGCCGAAGAGCAAGCCCTGGCGGACATCATGACCGACAAGGCCACGGTCGAGATCCCCTCGCCGGTCAGCGGCACGGTTGTCGCCCTTCATGCGCAAGAAGGCGAGACCGTGGCGGTGGGTTCCGACCTCATCCATATCGAAACAGAGGCTGCGGCGCCCGTGCTGCAGGAGCCTGAACCGCCCGGCGCCGACGCCGAGCGGCGGGCCGGGCCGGATCATGCGTTTGCGCAGCTCGTATCGGGCGGTGCTGGCGGCGGCAAGGCGCTGGCATCGCCTTCCGTCAGGCAGCATGCGCGTCAAGCCGGCATCGACCTGGCCGATGTGCGCGGCAGCGGCCCGGAAGGCCGTGTCCTGCATGCGGACCTGGATGCCTGGCAGGCGGGCCGGAGCAGGCCGCATTCCGCTGGCGCGCGTGGGCCGGCGAGTGACGGCGGCGTCGCCGTGCAGGACGGAACGGCGCTGCCGCTTGCCGGAGTCCGGCGCCAGATGGCCCGCAAGATGCAGGAAGCGCTGCGGCATGTCCCGCAATTCAGCTATGTGGAAGAGGTGGACGTGACCGAGCTCGAGGCGCTGCGCGCGCGCCTGAACGCCAAGTGGGAAGAGGACAGGGGCCGCCTGACGATATCGGCGTTCATCTTGCGCGCCATGGCGCTGGCTGCGCGCGGCTATCCTCTGGTCAATGCCCGCTACGACGACCAGGCCGAGGTGATTACGCATTATTCCTCGGTGCATGCGGGCGTGGCGGTGCATACGCCAGACGGCCTGCTGGTTCCGGTGCTGCGCAATGTGGAAAGCCGCGACCTCTGGTTTTGCGCGAAGGAAATCGCGCGCATGGCCGGCGAAGCGCGGGCCGGAAAGACCAGGCTCGCCGACCAGGGCGGCTCGACCATCACCCTGACCAACCTCGGGCGCCTGGGCGGTATCGTTTCCACACCCATGGTCAACTACCCCGAAGTGGCCATCGTGGGCGTGAACCGGATTGTCGCGCGTCCCGCCGTGCTGTCGGGCGCCATCGTGGCGCGCAAGAGCATGAACCTTTCATCGTCGTTCGATCACCGCGTCGTCGACGGCGCGTACGCCGCCGGTTTCATCCAGGCGGTTCGCGGCTATCTGGAGTGTCCGGCGACGCTGTTTGTGGAGTAAGCTAATGGGCCGACCCAGCGTGCTGACCAGACAGCCCATTCATCTTTTCGCTTTTTTACGGAGCGCCCATGCCGGAACCTCGTCTCGAATATGTAATGTGCGCAAGCCCCGCGGGCACGCATCGCATGGCGTATTGGGAATGGGGCGATCCCGGCAATCGCGACGTTCTGCTTTGCGTGCACGGCCTGACACGCACCGGCCGCGACTTCGACGAAATCGCCAAGCGGCTGCAGCGTCGTTTCCGTGTCGTCTGCCCCGACGTCGTGGGGCGCGGAAAATCGGACTGGCTCGTCAATCCGGCCGGCTATGCGGTGCCGCAATACGTCGCCGACATGCTGACTCTCATCGCCCGTTTGAATCCCGTCCGGCTGGACTGGCTGGGTACTTCCATGGGCGGGCTCATCGCCTTGGGGCTGGCCGGCGCGCTGGCCATGTCCGCCGTTCAACGTCCGGATCGCGGCGCTTTCGGCCTGCCGCCGCAGCAAACCATCCGCTTCAACAAACTGGTGCTGAACGATGTCGGCCCGCAGCTGAGCATTGCGGGTTTGAGCCGCATTGTCGAGTACGTGGGAAAAAGCCCGCAGTTCGACAACTTTGCGCAGGCGGTGGAGTACGTGCGATCCGTGTCGGAAGGCTTCGGGCGGCACAGTCCCGAGCAATGGGAGCAACTGACGCGCCATGTGTTCAACCGGCAGGGCGATCACTGGATCAAGCACTACGACGTGCGCATGGCCGAACCCATGGCCTTGCAGAACGAAACCAGCGTGACGGCGGCCGAACTCGTGCTGTGGGCCGCCTATCAAAGCATCGATGCGCCGATATTGTTGATCCGTGGCCAGCAATCCGATCTATTGTCGCCGGAGGCGGCCGCCGAAATGCTGGCCCGCAATCCGCATGCCTCCATGGTCGAGTTTCCCGATGTTGGCCATGCGCCCACCTTGCTCGTCGACGAGCAGATCGAGCCCATCAGGCAGTTTTTATTGGCCGCATGATTTCGGCCGGTTTCGAGAAGAAAGCATGAATTCCAAGAGTCCCCTCAACGTCGATCTGCATTGCCATTCCAGCGTGTCCGACGGCGTGCTTGCGCCAGCCGAGCTTGCGGAACGGGCCAGCCGCAACGGCGTCGACGTGTGGTCGCTGACCGATCACGACGAGCTGTCGGGGGTGGCCGAGGCGGGCCGGGCGGCGCGCGAGCTGGGTATGGTGTTCATTCCCGGCGTCGAGGTGTCGACGACCTGGGCCAATCAAACGGTTCATGTGGTGGGCCTGAACGTCGATGTGAATAACGCGGTTCTGCAGGAGGGCTTGAACGGCATCCGCGCCGACCGCATAGAGCGCGCTCGCGAAATGGCTCGCCGGTTGGAAGCTCAAGGCGTGGCCGGGAGCTACGAGGGCGCGTTACGCTATGCGGGCAATCCGGGCCTGCTCAGCCGCACCCATTTTGCCCGCTTCATGGTCGAGCAGGGCTTGTGCAAGGGCATGCAGGAAGCCTTCGACAAATACCTGGGCGATGGCAAGCCCGGCTACGTGCGGGTGCATTGGTCCAGCCTGAGCCAGGCCGTTTCCTGGATACTGGCCGCGGGCGGGCGCGCCGTGCTGGCCCATCCTGGGCGCTACATGTATACGCCGACGCAGTTCGGCGCCTTGTTCGACGATTTCAAGCAATTGGGCGGGCAGGGCATCGAAGTGGTTACCGGCAGCCATCGGCCCGACCAGTACCGCCAGTATGCCGACATCGCCCGGCAATACGGCTTTCTGGCGTCGCGCGGCTCGGATTTTCATGCCCCGGGCGAAAGCCGCATCGACCTGGGCGCCTTGCCCCCGCTGCCGCCGGGCCTGACGCCGGTCTGGCACGACTGGATTTAACGGTCGTCGGCCTGCGCGGGGTAGTTCGCGCCGAATACGCTCATGTAGGTCGGGTAGAAGCTGCAATACAGGATGGCGGCAATAATGAGGTTGACCGGGGTCAGGACAATCTGCACCACGCCCGCTCCCAGTCCCAGGTCGACCAGCATATTGCCCAGAAGCTGGGTTGCCAGGAAAATGACGCCCCAGCTCAGCCCGTAAAGCAGGAATGGCCATTTGTTGCGCCAGCATGCCACCATGGAGTAGAACATGGCCTGCACCAGCTTGACCCGATGCCAGCCCATCAGCGCGGGAGCATGCCAGAACAGGGCGGAGATCAGCACGTAAAGGATTCCGAAGGCAATGAACGGGCCGCGTATGGCCTGCGCCAACGCCAGTTGATCGACGTTGCCGTCGGCCGAAACGGCGGCCATCAGACCGTCCAGAAACGGCAAGGTGGCCAGAAAACCGCCCAGCAGGCAGAACCCCAGATAAACCAGTCCCAGTCGCATCAGGCTGCGCCGTGTTTGGGTGTCGCGCAGCGGCGCCAGCCACATGCCGGGCAGCATGGGGCGGTTTGCGACGATGTTGCGGCTGGCATTGAGGGTGATGAAGGTCAGGATGGGCATGGCGGCGATCAGCACCATTTGCCCGATCAGCGGAATCAGGTAGGCGACGGTGATCAGGAAGCCGGTTACCAGGCTCCAGAAGAACATGGCCATGGGCTGGCGCTTGAAGATTCCAGCCCCGTCTTGTATCCATCGCCAGCCGGATGAAAACGGGAGGGTGGCTGCTTGCATAGTATTGGTTCAATCCAGAATGGGTGTGTCGCTTGCGCCCGGAGCGGGCTTGCCGATGAGCCTATGGTAACGCCAGCGCGGCATCGCGGCGGCGCGCCAGCAGGACGAGCTCGAAGTGGCGCGGATCGTGCGGCTTGAGGGTTTGGGCCGGGCGCGGAAGATAAAAGTCGAACAGCCGCGACACCCAGAACCGCAGCGCGGCGGCCTGCAGCAGCACGGGCCAGGCCAGCTTTTCCTCGGTGGTGAATGGCCTGACCGCCGCATAGGCCCGCAGCCAGGCTTGCAGCTTGTCCTGATCGAATACGCCGGTGTGCCGCTCGATGCACCAGTCGTTGACGCTGACGGCCACGTCGAACAGCCAGGTGTCCCAGCCGGCGAAATAAAAATCGATGAAGCCGCCCATTTGGGGCGTCTCGAACGTTCCGTCGAACAGCACGTTGTCGCGGAACAGATCGCAATGCGCAGGGCCGTAGGGAAGGGCTTTATAGACGGGGCCGGCGGCAAACCGCGTTTGTTCGGCCAGCACGGTCTGGATGAGTTCGGCCTGCGCGGGGTTCAGGAAGGGCAATACCTGCGGAATGGTTTTTTGCCACCAGTCCAGCCCGCGCAGGTTGGGTTGCCGTATGTCGAACGACGAGCCCGCCAGATGTGCGCGCGCCAGTGTTTCGCCGGCCAGGGCGCAATGGGCCGGGCCCGGATCCGGTTCGTAGCCGCCCGATAGCCGGCTGACGATGGCGCAAGGTTTGCCGTGCAGGGAGGTCAGGCGTTTGCCGTCGATTTGCGTCTGGGGCTGGGGCACGGGGATGCCATGGCCCGCCAGGTGATGCATGAGTTCGATGTAGAAAGGCAGTTGTTCGGCGGTCAGGACTTCGAACAGGGTCAGTACATATTCGCCCTGCGTGGTGGTGAGAAAATAATTGGTGTTCTCGATGCCGGCGGTGATGCCGCGCAGCGTCACCAGTTCGCCCAGCTTGTAGTGCGCTAGTAGTTCGCGGGCATCGCTGTCGCTGACGGAGGTAAAAACGGCCATAGGCGGTAAACTCGATGAAATGGGCTGCCAGTGCGGGCCATCGATTTTAGACCAGGATGCGCTTGCGCGCATGCATGGCATGCCCGGCAAGCAAGCTCGATCGGGACGGCCGGGGCGCGAGGACGTTAAAATCGCCCAGGCTTTGTCCGAAGATGGTGGGCGCGGCGCATCGCTTTCGTCATTATCCACAACATTCGCATCGACTTCCGTTCGCGGCGAATTCATTTTTATCGATCCTGTTTCAGTGAATGCCCTAGTGAATCCAGATTTTCCGACCGGCGCCGCCGGCCTGCCCGATTCGGCGCCCGTGCGCGACAGCGTTGCGGATTGGCGCGTGTGCGTCGCGCCCATGATCGACGTGACGGATCGGCATTGCCGCTACTTTCACCGTTTGCTGGCGCCCAAAGCCCGTCTGTACACCGAGATGATCACCACCGGCGCGCTTTTGCACGGCGACGTCGCCAGGCACCTGGACTTCAACGACGAAGAGCAGCCCGTAGCCCTGCAACTGGGCGGCAGCGAACCCGCTGCCCTGGCCGACTGCGCCCGGCTGGGCCAGCAGTGGGGCTACGACGAAATCAACCTGAATTGCGGCTGCCCGTCCGAGCGCGTGCAAAAGGGCGCGTTCGGCGCCTGCCTGATGGCCGAGCCGGCCCTGGTGGCCGACTGCGTCAAGGCCATGCAGGACGCGGTGTCGGTGCCGGTGACGGTCAAGCACAGGCTGGGCCTGGATTACGACGAATCCTATGGGTTCGTGCGCGATTTCGTCGGCGCCCTGCATGCCGCGGGTTGCCGCGTGTTCATCGTGCATGCGCGCAATGCCGTGCTGAAGGGCTTGTCGCCCAAGGACAATCGCCAGATCCCGCCGTTGCGCTACGCAATGGCGGCCCGCCTCAAGGCGGATTTCCCGGACAGCCGGTTCGTGCTGAACGGCGGCATCACCCTGTCCAGCCATGCCCGGGAGTTATTGGACGGCTTCGACGGCGTCATGCTGGGCCGCGCGGCCTGGCACACGCCGGGCGTTCTGTCTGAATTGTCGCGGATGTGCGATCCGGATGTCGCCGTACTGGAACCGGGGCAGGTCGTACACGCCATGACGGATTACGCCGCGCGGGAAGTCGCCAAAGGCGTGCCGCTGCGTATCGTGGTGCGGCCCATGCTGGGCTGGATGAGCGGGCGTCCGGGCGCCCGCCATTGGCGGCGGACGTTGTCCGACCCCAAAGTGCTGGGCGGCAATGACCCGCAGGTGATCGAGCAGGCCTGGGCCGCTCTGGCCCGGAATTCGGATTAGAGTTTGCAGGGTTTCATTCGGGCTCTGATTCGTCCAGGTGCTTGAGGATGTTCATGGCGGAGTTTGCGGTATGTCCATACATGGCTTTGGCGGCAGCTTCGCCGTCTTGCGCCAGCAAGGCACGGACCAGCTCTTCGTGTTCTTCGTTGGACTTTTCGATGCGGTTGCCGCTTACAAAAAAGCCCTGGGCGCGAAACGGCCCCAGCCGTTGCCGCATGCCGAGCGCGAATTCCTGCAGGATTTGATTGTGCGACCCGGCATATATCAGCTTATGCAGTTCGTCATTCAGATTCGAATATCCTTTTGTATTGCCTTCAAGGACTGCGCGCTGCGCCTGTTCATGGACGAGGGCGATGCGTCGCCGTTCCGCCGCGCTGGCGCGTAACGCGCACAGCTTGGCGCAAAGCGCTTCGATTTCTCCCGATGCCTCGAAGAGATTGTCCAGTTCCGTGGACTTGACGGCCGCCACCGAAAATCCGCGGCGCGGCAAATACTGAACCAGCCGGGTAACCGCCAACTGCCTCAATGCGTCGCGCACCGGACTGCGCGACACCCCAAATCGGGTTGCGATGGACTGCTCGTCCATGCGAGTGCCCGGCAAGATCCGGCGCAAAACTATTTCTTCGGCCAATTGATCGGCAATTGTCTGTGAAAGTGTTTTTCCGTTTTCCATGCTTTTATCAACTTATACCTAGGGTGCGGCATCAATTGGGTTTTCCATTGCCGCCGTGTTGAGAAGGCTCGCTCGGCGAGTATTGTCCACAGTTTTTCATTATCCCATACGGGATTTTTCCTGGATGGAACGCTTTTATTTCAAAAGGGCCCCGTCAATTAAATTTTAGTCTACTCTATTGACTTTTAAAACTCTAAATAATAATATTGTACACAATATTGAAAACGAACATACATTAAACGATGAAAACCAACTAAAGGAGTAGATAATGAATTGGGTAGCATTAGCCACATACCGCCAGGGATCCGTGCTCAAGCCGGCCCTGGTTTTCAACAAGATCATGTATGACCTCGGCTCCATCAAGGCAGCGGGGGTGGCTGGCATAAAGGCCGAGTGGCTTGAGGGCGGTGTTTTGTCCATGCTGCAAACCTGGCCCGAAACCGAAGCCTGGCTCAAAGAGGCTGCGCCGGCGGCGGAAAAGCTGATCGCATCGGGCGATCTGCAAGCAGTGGCAAGCGGTGCCGGAGTTGCCGCGCCTTACCTGGCGCAGCGTATTTTCTGCGCGGCATCCAATTACGCCAAGCACGCCAATGAAATGGGCACGGTTCTGGCGGCCAAGGCGCAAAGCAAGCCTTATATGTTTCTCAAGCTCTCCAATACCGTGGTCGGCGACGGCGACATCATTCAAATGCCGCCCGAAACCCATATGCTGGATTGGGAAGTCGAACTTGCCGCGGTCATCGGCAAACGCTGCCGCCGCATATCCGTTGAAGACGCGCTCGACGCCGTGGCCTGCTACACCGTCATCAACGATATTTCGGCGCGCGACCTCAATGTGCGCAGCGATTACCCTTTCAAGCACGATTGGTTTCAGGGTAAATGCCACGATACATTCGCGCCCATCGGGCCGTGGTTGGTGCCATCATGGCAAATCCCTGATCCTCAGGCAGTGAATTTGCGCCTCGACGTCAATGGCGTACCTATGCAGGAGGACAGCACGGGGGCCATGATCTGGAGCGTGCGGGAGCAAATTGCTTATTTGTCCACCATCGTCACGCTGGAGCCCGGCGACATCATCGCCACCGGCACTCCGACTGGCGTGGGCATGGCGCGCGGCGTCTACCTGAAGCACGGCGACAAGATCGTTGCCAGCGTCGAAGGCATCGGCACCTTGACCAACGAGGTTCGGGCGGAAGCGGTCTAAGGGGGAAGGGCGGCCGGATTGCAGTAACGGCCGCATACTGAAAGGGGCTCGGAGGTCAGCGGGCACATATAAGAAGTCACAACACCACCAAGGAGACATCACATGCAAATCAACAACTCGATCAGATCGAGCGCAACCGTGCGCATTTTCACCTGGGCAGTTGCCGCTGTGTTGGGCGGCGCCAGCGCATCCGCTTTGGCGCAGGAAAAAGTTACCTACAACATGGCCTGGCTGCCGCAAGGCAGTTCCATTGGCGTGATCGTCGCCCAGGAACAAGGCCTGTTCAAGAAAGAGGGACTGGATGTCAGTATCGTGCGCGGCTACGGCGGTAATCGCACGGCCAACGAACTGGATCAGGGGCAATATGAGTTCGGCTATGTCGATCCCGTCAGCCTTATCCTGAACCGCATCAATGGCGGGAAGATCCGCATGGTGGGGGCCATGAACACATACTGGCCCGCTGGCATTTGCTTCGACACCAAACGCCATAGCATCAAGACCCTGGACGATATGAAGGGGCTCACAATGGGCGGCGGTTCGGCTTCTCCCGTTCAGAATGTCGTGCCGGCATGGCTCGAACTTAACGGCAAGCCGAAAGACTTCATCCATTTATTGCGCATGGATCCGGCCGTCGTCGATGCTTCGCTGATAGAAGGGCGGATCGATCTTGCCGAGTGCTGGCAGGCAAGCAATCGAGCCGTGATGCAAAAGCGGGCCAAAGCCGCTGGCGTCGAACTTGGCTGGATCGACTACAAGGATCATGGGCTGGATGCTTATGGCAGCGGTTTTGCCACGCGCGAAGAGCTTATCCAGAAGAAGCCCGACATGGTCAGGAAATTCTTGCGCGCTTCTTATGCGGGTTTTGAATACTCCATCAAGCACCCCAAAGAGGCGGCCGCCATCATGCTGAAAATGTTCCCCACGGTCGATCCCGTGGTGGCGTTGCAGCAGATCGAGGAAATGAACGGCTTGATCGTCGATCCGCAAGCCAAGGACAAAGGGCTGGGCTATATGCGCGAGGATCGCATGAAGTCGACGGTAAGCTTTGTCGAAAAGGCGTACGACCTGAAAGGCAAGGTCAAGGCCGAAGACATCTACACCAACGAACTCTTGAAATAAAAGGCGCATCATGGCAAGTCGTCCAAAGCCGCAACGTCTGGGGCATGTCGTACTGAACGTGCGGGATCTCCAGGCGTCGGTAAAGTTCTATACCGAAATAGTCGGGCTGGAAGTTTCCGACTACATCGAGGATCAAATGGCGTTTTTGCGTTGCAGTACCGATCATCACGATCTTGCATTGGCGCAAATATCCACGCGGGATCCGATGTATGACGCCACCTACGCGCCGGGCAGGCCGGGGCTGGAGCATTTTTCCTACCAGCTCGGGTCGCTGCAGGAGATCGAGGAAGCCGCGAAATACTTGCAGGACAAGAACGTCGAGATCGTCCGCGGGGTGGGCAAGCATGGGCCGGGTGAAAACCTGTTTCTCGTTTTCAAGGATCCGGACGGGAACTATTGCGAGTTTTACGCCGAGATGATTCAAGTGACTCCAGAGCACCCGCATACCGCCCGCGTCTGGAAAAACGATATCAAGGCTTTCGATCAATGGGAGTTCGATAAGTTCGTCGTGCCGCCGCCCGATTGGGGGCCGAGAAAAAGCTAGGAGAACGGTACGCGACCGCGGGGCTTGAACGATCGACGAATCGCCGCGCCCCGCGGTCTTCAACTATAAAAACAATGCATCGGAGACATCGTATGCAACAGCAGTCCTTACGCCTGCAAGCCCTGCGGCGGTACATCGATCCCATCATCCTGTTCGCCGTGGTGGCTGTGCTGTGGGAAAAAGTCGTCGTCATTTTTCATATCAAGCCCTACCTGCTTCCACCTTTGTCGAAGGTGCTCGAAAGCATGTGGGTGAACAAAACGAACCTGCTTCTGCAGTCGTGGATTACCACCCAGGAGGTCTTGGCGGGATTCTTTCTTGCCGTGGTCCTGGGCATAGTGCTGGGCCTGGCCATCCACGGATGGTTCACGCTGCGGCGCACGCTGTACCCCCTGATCGTGGTCTTTCAGGGCGTGCCCAAGATCGCCTTGGCCCCCTTGATGATCATCTGGTTCGGCTATGGCGACATATCGAAAATCCTCATGGCGTTCATGTTCGCCTTTTTCCCGGTCGTCATTGCCACCATGGGCGGCCTGGCGGCGACGCCGGCAAACCTGGTCGAGCATTTCCGCGCCATACGAGCGCCAGCCCGGGTCATGTTCAGGCGTCTGTACGTGCCTTCGGCCCTTCCCTTCATTCTTGACGGCTGCAAGCAGGCCATGCCGTTGGCGGTAATCGGAGCCATCGTCGGCGAGTTCGTCGGGTCGGAACATGGCCTGGGCCATCTCATCCTGGATACGACGGCCAATGCCCGCACGGATTATCTATTCGCGGCGCTCATCACGGTTTCCGTTGTGGCCGCGCTGCTTTACCTGATCGTTGAGCTGTTCGCCAAGCGCGTCTGGTGGCGCGGCCTGTAGCGCACGGCCTTGTTCAACCGAAATTTTCGATCATCCCTTTTTTTCAGGAGCCTATCATGGCAAAGCTTCGTCACATTGCACTTGCAGTACCCGATCCCCAGAAAGCCGCAAAATTCTACAGCGAAGTCTTCGGACTTGAAATCGTCGAGCCGACATACTCGCCCATCGCCGATGGCGTCTACCTGTCCGACGGCACCATTTGCCTGGCCTTGCTCAATTACAAGACCGACGAGGCGGCAGGGCTCGAGCGTGGCAAGAACTGGATCGGTACGCATCACTTCGGCTTCTGGGTGGACGACCTGGACGAGCAGCGCAAGCTCATCGAGGAGCATGGGGGCACGTTCTTCATGGACCTGCCGCACGACAAGACCAGCCTGTATTACGAAATGAAATTCCGCGACCAGGACGGCGTCGTCTTCGATATTTCGCAGGGCGGGTGGGTGGGCGCCAAAAAGTGATGACACATACCATGAGCGCAAGCCAGGAAGGACGTGGGGTCGATACCGCCGTTCGTATCGACGGCGTCACGAAAACCTTCAACGGCTCCATCTCCGTCAGAGCGCTGGAAAAGGTGGACTTCACCATTCCACGTGGCGAGTTCGTGTCCATCCTCGGCCCCAGCGGCTGCGGCAAAAGCACGTTGCTGCGTATCGTCGCCGGCCTGCTCGACCCCGACGAGGGCGGGGCGGTAACAGTGCTGGGCCACAGGCAATCGTATCGTGACATGTCCGATGACGTCGGAGTGGTTTTCCAGACTCACAATATGCTCCCCTGGGATACCGTCGAAAACAATATCCGGCTGGCCGCGGAGGTGCGCAAATTGCCCAAGGCCGAGATCGACCAGCGCCTGGAGGCCGTGCTGCCGATTCTGAAACTGGAAAAGTTCCGCCATAACTATCCGCATCAGCTCTCGGGCGGGATGCGTCAGCGGGCTGCCTTGGGTCAAGCATTGCTCACACGTCCCAACGTCCTGTTGCTCGATGAGCCTTTTGGAGCGCTCGACGCGCTCACGCGCGACCAGCTCAATGTCGAGTTGCTGCGCATCTGGCAAGAAATGCGCCAAACCGTGCTGCTTATTACGCACAGCATTGCGGAAGCCGTCTTTTTATCGGATCGCATACTCGTGATGTCCGAGCATCCGGGGAGGATCGTGGAGGACATACGTATCGATCTGCCGCGTCCGCGCGACCCCCGGACCAGTAAAGAATCTGTCGAGTTCGGCCGCTATGTCGCCCAGCTCGGACACCTGATGGGCGTCGATTGAACGCCCGTAAAACAATTCATGGAGAACTAATGGACATTTCGAAATTCCACGGCGTCATCCCCGCCATGGCGACTCCGTTCGCCGCCGACTATTCCCTGGACGTCAAGCGCATATCCGAACTGATCGACGGCTATATCGACGCGGGGGTGCACGGCATCTCGGTGGCGGGAAGCCAGGGCGAGTTTTTCGCGCTTGATACCCGCGAGCATCTGCAACTGCTGGAAACTGCCACCGAGACCATCAACGGCCGCGTGCCTCTGTATGCCGGCACGGGTGCCGCCACTACGCGCCAGGCCATAGAAATCACCAAAGCGGCCGAAGCCATGGGGGCCGATCTGGCGCTGGTGATCACGCCGTATTTCGTCCAGCCCTCCCAGGACGAGCTGGTCGAGCACTATACGGCGATCGCCAAGGCGACCAGGCTGCCTGTCATGCTGTACAACAACCCGCCGCGTACCAGCGTCAATGTCCTTCCCAAGACCCTGGCTCGCTGCATGGACATTGCCGACAATATCGTGGGCGTCAAGGACTCCGCCGGCGACCTTACCCAGTCGATAGAGTATCAATTGCTCGCGCCGCGCAAATCATTGTTGTTTTCCGGCAGGGACACTCTGGCTGTCTCCATGATGCTGCATGGAGCGCAAGGCACGATTTCGCCCGCCGCCAATGTATTTCCGGAACTCATGGTGCGGCTGTACGACGCCGTGCAGGCCGGCGATTACGCCGAGGCGCTGCGTATTTCGAATATCTTCGCCCCGCTGCGCGCCGCGTGGGCGCTGGCGTCGTTTCCCGTGGTCATCAAGGAAGCCATGGCCATGGCGGGACGCGACGCGGGTCCGGCGCGTCCGCCCATAGCCGGGTTGAACGCCAAAGCGCGCGCCGAAGTTGTCGCCATCGTCGAAAATATCGCGGTCGCGGCGGGCTAGGGCATACGTAATGGCTAACCATCCCGGCAATGCCTCGTCCGATGGCGAGGCTCTCTATAACGCACGTGCATCGACTCCGGGATACGCGGCTATCTTTGCCCGATGGGCAAGCGATTCCGCCGCCTGCCGCACTCGCGCACTGCAGGAGGGTGCGGCCCGGCTGGATATTGCCTACGGCCAGGATGAGTCCGAGCGGCTGGATATCTTCCTGCCGCCGGGCGATCCCAAGGGCACGCTCATGTATATTCATGGCGGATACTGGCATTCACTCGACAAGTCCGACGCGTCGCTGGTGGCGCCCGAGTTCAACAAGGCTGGATACGCCGTCGCGGTTGTCAATTACGCTTTATGCCCCGCAGTAACCATAGAGCACATCGTGGGCCAGGTGCGTGCAGCGGCGGCCTGGCTGTATGCGAACGCATCGGAGTGGAGGGCGCCGGCTCATAGCCTGTATGCCTGTGGCCATTCCGCGGGCGGGCAGCTTGCCGCCATGCTGCTTGCGACCAATTGGCAGCGCGTTCATCCCGCGTTGCCGGCCCGCACGGTGGAAGGGGGAATAGGCATCAGCGGACTCTACGACCTGAGGCCTCTTTTGCGGGTGCCGTCCCTGATGAAGATGGTCTCGCTAGACAACGAGCGAGCCGTGAAACTAAGCCCCGCCTTGACGCAACCCAGCAGTTCCGCGCCTTTTCTGACCGCGACAGGAACACAGGAGAATGCCGGTTTTCTCGCGCAGGCAGCCATTGTTCGACGCGCCTGGCCATCCAATCATTCCAGGCAAATCGACTGTGCAGGCTGCAACCACTTCACCATTCTTGATGAGCTGACAAACGCGAACGGAAGCATATTCCGGGCAGCTTTGCAGTTGATGTCCCTAAATGCTCGATGACATGACGACGACACAAGCCAGCGCGGCCACCGCGATTTCGGAAGATGCTTTGAATGCCTTGTTTCGCGAGGCACGGACTCACAACGGTTGGGCCGGGCAGGGGGTTGATGACGAACAGCTTCGCCGGCTCTACGATTTGATGAAATGGGGGCCGACTTCGATGAACTGTTCGCCGGCACGCATGATTTTTCTGCGCAGCGATGCCGCCAGGGAAAGGCTGAAACCGCATCTGTCGCCCGGGAACGTAGAGAAAACCATGTCGGCGCCGGTCACCGCCATCATCGGCACCGACTATAAGTTTTACGAGTATTTGCCGCGGCTTTTTCCTCATAGCCCGACGGCCAAGAGCGTATTTTCCGACGCGGCCGACAGCCGCCATGCCGAGCTGACCGCTTTCCGCAATGCCACATTGCAAGGTGGATATTTCATCGTCGCGGCCCGCGCCATCGGGCTGGATTGCGGCCCGATGTCGGGATTCGATGCCGAGGCGGTCGACCGGGAGTTCTGGTCCGGCACGAGCGTCAGGACCAATTTCATATGTAATCTGGGCCACGGCGATCACAGCAAGCTCTTTGGCCGCTTGCCTCGTCTTGAATTCGACGAGGTATGCCGCGTGGTGTAGCCGAAGGCCGAATGGATTTGCGGGGAAATGCCGGGCATTTCCCATAAACAGCGTTAGTTCTGTTCTTTGGCTTCGGCGTCGGTGTGGTCGCCGGGCCAGTCGCGGATGTAGGCCTTGAGCATGGTGTTTTCGAATTGTTGTGCCGCAACAATCGCTTGCGCCATGTCGTAGAAGGAAATGACGCCCTGCAGCACCGGGCCGTCCATGACGGGCATGTAGCGGGCATGCTTGTCGAGCATCAGGCGCTGGACTTCGTCGGCGCTGGTGTTGGGGGTGACGCTGACCGGAGCGTCGTCCATGATGCTGCGGATGGTATTGGGGCCGGTAACGCCCTGGTTGGCATGCAGATGCCGGATGATTTCGCGGAAGGTAAGCATGCCGACCAGTTCGCCGTGATCCATGATGACCAAAGAGCCGATGTCTTGCTCGCTCATGGTTTCGAGGGCCTGGGCAATAGGTGTGTCAGGGGTGGCGGTATAAAGGGTATGCCCCTTGACGCGCAATATTTCACTGACTTTCAACATGGTGGGCCTCCTGGTTCGACTGGTGTGCTTCTTTGGGACTATTTTGCATCATAACGATGCTTTCGGATAGCGTTTCGTTGTGTTTTTGATCCGCGCTTTGCCCGGCATCCATGATCTGTTCGAGCGTGACCGGCGGCGACTGCGCCAGCGATGCCGAAATGGCGTCGAGCAGCCCCGGGTCTTCGAGCAGGCCTATCTGGCTGCGGTCTATCAGCAGTGCGTCGATGATCCTGCCCAGGTCGGCATCGCGCACGTCGCAGGTCAGGGCCCATTGTTCCGCGCCCTTTTCGTGCGTCGGCACCACGTATCCCAGGCGTTTCAAGGTTCTGAGAACGATGAGCAGTTCATCGGGATGCAGGCGCAAGTGCGCGCTGAGGAAACGCAGGCTGCGCCCAGGGGTGGGCGTTCCTTGGGAGCTTCGTAACGTGCGCATGACGTTGATCGCGTCGACGAAGGCGGAGCCGGGCTGGCGGTTTTCCGCCCAGCGGCGCAGGCGCAGCGATGGCAGCGTCGCCGCGACGGTGGCGCCGAACAGCACGGCCAGCCACGACAGGTAGATCCATAGCAGGAAGATGGGCAGGGTGGCGAACGCGCCGTAGATGATGGTGTAGGACGGAAAGCGCGTGATGTACAGCGCAAAGCCCGACTTCATGATTTCCAGCACGATGGCCGTGCCGAATCCGCCTGCCAGGGCATCGCGCCAGTACACCTGCCGGTTGGGAACGGTTACGAACAGGGCGGCGAAACCCAGGCCCGTGATGACCAGCGGCACGAACGACAGCACCACGTTCAGGGCCGGCGCGATTTCCTGCACGCGACCCAATGATTCACGGGCCAGATACGACGTCGTCCACAGGCTGGCCCCGGCCAGCACGGGCCCCAAGGAAATAATGGCCCAGTACACCAGCATGCGCTGGCGCAAGGGGCGCTGCTGCTCGACGTGCCAGATGTCGTTGAAGGCGGTGTCGATGGTCATGATCAGCATGACCGACACCACGATCAGGAAGGCGGCTCCCACCGTGGTCAGGCCCGAAGCCTTGGCGGCGAACTGGTTGAGATAGTTCATGACCGTGTCGGAGACGGTCGGCGGCATGAGGTTGCTGGTCAGGAAGCTTTCCAGGGCGTCCTTGAAGTCGGCGAACAACGGAAACGCCGTGAACAGCGACAGCACGACGGCCAGCAGGGGAACAATGGCCAGAACCGTGGTGAAAGTCAGGCTGGATGCGACTTGGGGCAGTTTTTTTTCGCCCGCGCGCTGTGCGGCGTAGCGCAGCACCTTGCCGGAATTGACGACCCAGGCCCGCATGCGCTCGGCGGGGGCGTCGGTGTCGGAAGCGGGCAGGTCGTTGGTGTTGGTATTCATGAATAGGATTCGGCGTGGCGGGTGTGGATGGCCGGGCTATCGTCCACGCATGCCGCGGCGGCGGATTCGAGTAATAATACCAGTATGAATACGCAACTTAACCCTGTTCTGCGCTATGGCGCCATTTTTTTCCTGGTCGGACTCATCGCCCTTTGCCTGGTCTGGGAGCTTGGCGTCGCGCCCTTGCGTCCCGGCGGTTCGCTGCTGGTCTTGAAGGTTCTGCCGCTGCTGTTTCCGCTGCGCGGGGTGCTCAAGGGCAGCCTTTACACGCTGCAATGGGCCGCCATGCTCGTTCTGCTTTACCTTATGGAGGGCATCGTCCGGGCCTATTCCGATCCGTCCTCCGCATCCGTGGCCATGGCCTGGATCGAAATCATTTTGTCGCTAGGTTTTTATTTTTGTGCCATTTTTTATCTGCGGCCGGCAAAAAGGGCGGCCAAGGCAAAAAGCGCAATCCAGAAAGGGGCGCAATGAGCATCGACAGCATCCAGGATCTCGAGGTCGTCAATTCTTTTGCGCAGCTGCCGCCGGCCTTCTACACCCGGCTGGCGACGACGCCTTTGCGCCGGCCCCGATTGCTGCACGCCAATGCCGAAGTAGCCGGGCTGTTGGGCCTGTCGCCCCGCGCACTGGCCAGGCAGGATTTTCTGGATGTCTGTGCGGGCAGCGTCCCGTTGCGTGGCGGCCAGACCTTGTCCGCCGTCTATAGCGGCCACCAGTTCGGCGTGTGGGCCGGCCAGTTGGGCGACGGCCGCGCGCATCTTCTGGGCGAAGTGACTACTCCGGAAGGACCCATGGAAATCCAGCTCAAGGGCTCGGGGCGCACGCCGTACTCGCGCATGGGCGACGGCAGGGCGGTCGTACGCTCTTCCGTGCGCGAATACCTGGCCAGCGAGGCCATGGCCGGCCTGGGCATTCCCACCACGCGCGCCCTGGCCATCGTGGTCGGCGACGACCCGGTCTATCGTGAAACCGAAGAGCGGGCCGCGGTGGTGGCGCGCGTGTCGCCCAGCTTCATCCGTTTCGGCTCGTTCGAGCACTGGGGCGGCAGCCCGCAAAACCTGCGCATCCTGCTCGACTACGTCATCGACAGGTTTTATCCCGAGTGCCGGGTCGAGGGCGGCCCTGACGAAAGCGCCCTGAGGTTTCTGCGCCAGGTCGTGGCCAGGTCGGCCAGACTCGTGGCCGATTGGCAGACGGTGGGGTTTTGCCACGGCGTGATGAACACCGACAATATGTCCATATTGGGCCTGACCATGGATTACGGTCCGTATGGCTTCATGGACGGCTTCCAGATCAACCATGTGTGCAACCACACCGACGCTCAGGGCCGCTATGCCTGGAACGCCCAGCCCTCCGTGGTGAACTGGAATCTCTACCGCCTGGCCAGTTGCCTTACCGTCTTGGACATCGAGGCCGACGCCTTGCGGGCCGAGCTGCAGCACTACGAAGACGATTTTCTGGCGGCTTATCGCGGCAATCTGGTTCGCAAGTTCGGCTGGCTGCAGTGGCGCGAGGGCGACGATGTGCTGGTGGACGACTGGTGGCGCTTGCTGCATAACCAGCAAGCCGATTTCACGCTCGGTTTCAGGCGGCTGGCGCAGGCCCTGAGCGATCCCGAGCCGTGGCTAGAGCTGTTTTCCAACCGTGCGGCGGCCCAGGCATGGCTGGCGGCCTATGCGCAGCGGCTCACGCTCGAAAACCGGCCAGACAGCGAGCGCATCGCCGCCATGCAGTCTGCAAACCCTTTGTATGTCTTGCGGAACCATTTGGCGGAGCAGGCCATACAGGCCGCGCACCAGGAGGACGCCGGCGAAATCGAGACCTTGCTCAAGCTGCTGCGCAATCCTTATGTGGAACTTTCCGGCTATGAAGCCTATGCTCAGCCGGCGCCGGAGTGGGCGTGCCGGCTGGAGGTCAGTTGTTCGTCGTGATGCGGGCTAGGGCCTGTTAACCCATATTAGGGAGTCGCGAAGCGCCGCCGTGGTGCAAGATATCGCTGCAATGCCATAATTACGGTTGCCGCCAGGCTTCCATTCATTACAACCCGAAAATTCATATGTCCGGCAACACACTAGGTAAAATTTTTTGCGTCACCAATTTCGGCGAATCCCATGGCCCGGCCATCGGGGCGGTGGTGGATGGCTGTCCCGCGGGCCTGCCGTTGTCCGAGCAGGACATCCAGGTCGAACTGGATCGGCGCCGGCCGGGCACGTCGCGCCACGTTACGCAGCGCCAGGAAGCCGACCAGGTGGAAATCCTTTCCGGGGTCTACGAAGGCGTCACCACCGGAACCCCCATCGGGCTGCTTATCCGCAATACCGACGCGCGCAGCAAGGACTACAGCAATATCGCCGATACCTTCCGGCCCGGCCATGCCGACTATACCTATTGGCGCAAGTTCGGCGAGCGCGACCCGCGCGGCGGCGGACGTTCCTCGGCGCGGCTGACGGCGCCCTCGGTGGCGGCGGGCGCCATCGCCAAGAAGTGGCTGGCCCAAACCTACGGCACCACGATACGCGGCTACATGAGCCAGCTCGGCCCAATAGCCATTCCCTTCGAGTCCTGGGACGAGGTTTCCGGCAACCCCTTCTACGCGCCTTGCGCATCGGTGGTGCCCGAGCTCGAAGCCTTCATGGATCAATTGCGCCGCGACGGCGATTCCATCGGGGCGCGCATCGAGGTCGTGGCGGAAAACCTGCCGGCGGGTTGGGGCGAGCCCCTGTACGACAGGCTGGACGCCGATATCGCCCACGTCATGATGGGTTTGAACGCCGTCAAGGGCGTGTCCATAGGTGCGGGTTTTGCCAGCATTGCGCAGCGCGGCTCCGAGCATGGCGACGAAATCACGCCCACCGGCTTCAAGACCAATAACGCAGGCGGCATATTGGGCGGCATCTCGTCGGGCCAGCCGATTACCGTGTCGCTGGCCATCAAGCCCACTTCCAGTATCCGGATCGAGCGCCAGTCCGTCAACCGGGCGGGCGAGCCGGTAACCGTCCAGACCCTGGGGCGCCACGACCCGTGCGTGGGCATACGCGCAACGCCCATTGCCGAGGCATTGCTGGCCATCGTGCTCATGGATCACGCCCTGCGCCACAGGGCGCAGAACGGCGCCGCATAATAATATTGGCGGCTTCGGCTT
>CALMPB010000383.1 GCA_937871985.1 uncultured Burkholderiaceae bacterium | reverse complement strand
ATGGCGACCTCAAGGGCAAGCCCGACCAGTTCCGCGCGGCGCTGCGCAAGGCCGATTTTGAAAGCGTGCGCGGCAATTTCAAGTTCGGCCCCAACCAATACCCCGTGCAGAATTGGTATTTGGTGCGCGTGGCCCGCAACGCCCAAGGCAAGCTGGACTACGAGCCTGTGAACGTCATCGTCAAGGATCACTCCGATCCTTATGCTTCGCTGTGCAAAATGGATAAATAATTCCAGAGCTGCGCCGCCGTTGCCGTTGGCTGTCGCCGGCAACGGGCGTATGGCGGCGCTGGACTCGGCTTTTGCCTTCAAACCTGTATTTCCCTTTCGCTGATGCCGTTTGCGGACCTTCCGTTATGATTGGAAAGCTGCGTTTAACGATGGGGACGAATGGTGGTGTATAAAGCGTATGCCCTGCTGGCCTGGGCGACATTTTTCTGGGCGGGCAATTCAATTGCCGGAAAATTAGCGGTTGGCCATGCTTCGCCCATGGTGGTCGTCACGGTTCGCTGGGCGGCGGTCATGGTGGCGTTGTATATATTCAGCAGGAAACAGATTGCCGCGGACTGGCCGGCTATCCGGCCGCGGCTGGGGTATTTGCTGCTGCTTGGGCTGCTTGGCTTTACCGGGTTCAGCGTGGCGCTTTATTACGCGCTGGTCTTCACCACCGCAATCAATAGCGCCATTTTGCAAGGCGGCATGCCGCTTTTCATATTTTGCGCCAGTTTCGTTTTGTTCGGCAGCCGCATAAGCCTGATGCAGGCGGCGGGATTCGTGATTTCCTTCATCGGCGTGGTCGCCATCGCGGCACGGGGCGATTTCGGCAATCTGGCCGCCTTCGACATCAACCTTGGCGACGCGCTGATGCTGGCGGCGATTATTTCCTACGGTGTCTACACGGCGGCGTTGCGCAGCAAGCCCTCGATGCACTGGACCAGTTTGATGTTCATTCTGTGCGTGGGGGCGACGCTGTCATCCCTGCCCATGCTGGCCTTTGAAATGGCGCAGGGGGCCACCATTGTTCCAGATACGCAAGGCTGGGCGGCAATCATCTACATTGTCATCTTTCCGAGCCTGCTGGGGCAGGTTTTTTACATTCGGGCCGTGGAGCTGATTGGATCGAACCGGGCCGGCCTGTTCGTCAACCTGCTGCCCATTTGGGGGGCGTTGCTGGCGGTTACCCTGCTCGGCGAGGAATTTCACCTTTATCACGCCGTTGCCCTGGCGCTGATTCTGGCGGGGATCGGTCTTGCCGAGTACAGCGGGCGGAAAGCCGCCGGCGCGGCTCAACCCGCGCCGGCCAGCCGGGCCTGAACAGCCGCCGTCAGTTCGGAGAACGCCTCTTCCTGCGGTGAGCGTTTTTCCGCGCGCATCACCAGCCATATTGCGGATTGCACGCCCTTGTCCCGCAGGGCGCGATACGTGACCCCGGTAATATTGAGGCTGCGCAGCGACGCGGGCACGAACGCCGCGCCGAAGCCCGCGGCGACCAGGCCGACGATGGTGGGGACGGCGCGGGCTTCCTGGACGATTCGCGGGGCGAACCCAGCGCGGCGGCACAGCGCGATGATCTGGTCATAGACCCCCGTGCCGCTTCCCGGCGGGAACATGACGAACCCCTCGTTGGCCAGCATCTTGACGGATAGCGGCCCATTACCGGCGGCAAGCCGGTGTTGCGACGGCAGCGCCACCATCAGGGGATCTTCGAACAGCGAGCTCACGCTCAGCGTCGCGGGTAGATCCGGGCGCTTCGGGCTGCGCACGAAGGCGATTTCAAGGCGCCGTTCGAGCATGGCGGTCAGTTGTTCTTGCGAGGTCATTTCTTCGAGTTGCAGGTGCACGTCGCGAAAGCGCTGCCGGTACGCGAAGATCAATTGAGGAATCACCGAGCTGAACGCGGCGGAGTTGGTGAACCCCACGCGCAATTCGCCAAGCTCGCCGCGCTGCGCGCGTGCCGTGACGGTGCCTGCGCGATCCGCCTGGGCGAGCAGGGCGCGGGCCTCGGGCAAAAGGGCCTTGCCGGCGGAAGTGAGCTCCACATGGCGGTTGTTGCGCTCGAACAACTGGGCGCCAAGCTCGTTTTCCAGGGTGCGGATTTGATGGCTGAGCGGCGGCTGGGCAATATGCAGTTGTTCAGCAGCCCTGCCGAAGTGCAGGGTCTCGGCAAGTACGACGAAATAGCGGATGCGGCGCAGATCCATGATATGGATTATGTATCAATTGGCGATAAAACGATATTGGACGGCTTATGTATTCTGAACCATTATTGATGCATCTGAATAGCATTTGACCGAGGTATTTGTATCATGATGGAGCATAACGGTGAGGCGTCGAGCGCACCGGCTCGCAGTGAGAAGGCGGCGCAACCTGCCGCCGAAGTGGCGGTTCGAAAAATCGAGTATGGCACGCCGGCCTTTACCCGCACCATCTGGGCGCTTTTTGCCGCTGGCTTTGCAACGTTCGCCTTGTTGTATTGTGTGCAGCCGCTGCTGCCTGTTTTTTCCCAGTACTTTCATGTAAGCGCTACGGGCGCCAGCCTGTCGCTGTCGCTGACCACGGGTCTGCTGGCGGTGTCCATGCTGGTTGCGGGCGTATTGTCCGAGGCCTGGGGGCGCAAGCCCATCATGGTTGCATCGCTGTTCCTGTCCGCCGTGCTCGCCATGGTCAGCGCCGTGCTGCCGCACTGGGCCGGACTGCTTGCGGCGCGGGCGGCGATGGGCATTGCGCTTAGCGGATTGCCCGCTGTCGCCATGGCATACGTCGGCGAGGAAATGCATCCGAAGACCCTGGGCCTGGCGATGGGACTTTATATCGGCGGGACGGGTCTTGGCGGCATGGCGGGCCGCTTGCTGACCGGGGTGATAACGGATTTCCTGGGATGGCATGCGGCTGTCCTGGCCATGGGCGCCCTGGGGGTATTGTGCGCCTTCATCTTGTGGCGGTGCTTGCCCGAGTCCCGGAACTTCACGGCCCGCCCGCTGCGTTTCTCTCCGCTTACCCGTGTGTATGCCGCGCATCTCAAGGACGGCGTGCTGCCCTTGCTGTTCGTGGAAGGCTTTCTTCTGATGGGCGGGTTCGTGACGGTCTACAACTACGTGGGCTATCGCCTTATCGCGCCGCCGTTCTCCCTGAGCCAGGCGGAAATGGGCCTGCTTTTCTCGGTGTATCTGCTTGGCGTGGTCAGTTCGGCCTGGGCCGGAAGCCTTTCAGGCTGGCTGGGCCGGCGCAACCTGCTGCCCATTACGCTGTCGCTGATGTTCGTGGGCGCCGCGCTCACCCTTGCCCATTCGCTTTGGATCATCATCGCCGGAGTTGCCGTGCTTACCATCGGTTTCTTCGGTTCGCATTCGGTCGTCAGCGCATGGGTTGGCGCCCGCGCCAAATCAGGCAAGGCCCAGGCCTCGTCATTGTATTTGTTCGCCTACTACCTTGGATCCAGCGTGGTCGGCTCGCTGGGCGGCGTTTTCTGGAGCCGGGCCGGCTGGACAGGCGTGGTCGAGATGACGGGGGTGTTGTTCATCGTGGCGGTTGCGGTTTCGCTTTATTTGAAGCAGCACAGCATGCCGGATGCCGGCCGCCAGCTTGCCGATGGCGTGTCCGTGGGGTGAACCCGCCGAAAGCGGCGCAGCGCGCGGCTTTCGGGCCATTTTCGGGTGTCCGTGAGTCATATCGCCTGTATGCTAAGATGAAAATCGCGCTTGGGTTGCGGCATGTCGAGCAAGCCAGGGCGATTGAGGTGAGTCGATCTCAAGAGTGGTGGTTAATCGTTAAAGGAGATCTGTGGCGATGGACAGCACTGACACTTTCAACGCTAAAGGCGTATTGAGCGTTGCCGGAAAGAACTACGAAATATACCGGCTCAAGGCGGTTGCCGACGCGGGGTACCCGGTTTCCAGCCTGCCCTACAGCCTGAAGATCCTGCTCGAAAACCTGCTGCGCACGGAAGACGGCGCCGATATCACCGCCCAGGACATCAAGGCCCTGGCGGGTTGGGATCCCGAAGCCGAATCCAAAAAGGAAATCGCGTTTACCCCCGCCCGCGTGCTGCTGCAGGATTTCACCGGGGTTCCCGCCGTGGTCGACCTGGCCGCCATGCGCGAAGCCATGACAGCCCTGGGCGGCGACGCGGACCGGATCAATCCGCTGGCTCCCGTCGAGCTTGTCATCGACCATTCCGTCGTCGTGGATGCTTTTGGAAGCAAGGGCGCATTCGAACAAAACGTCCAGCTCGAATACCAGCGCAACGTCGAGCGCTATCAATTCCTGCGTTGGGGCCAGAATGCCTTCAACGACTTCAAGGTCGTGCCTCCCGACACCGGCATCGTGCACCAAGTCAATCTGGAACATCTTTCGCGTGTGGTCTTTACGCGGGAAAACAATGGCGTGCTGGCTGCTTATCCCGACTCCTGCGTGGGCACGGATTCGCATACGCCCATGGTTAATGGCCTGGGCGTGGTGGCCTGGGGGGTGGGGGGCATCGAGGCCGAAGCCGCCATGCTGGGCCAGCCCATTTCAATGCTCATCCCCAGGGTGGTGGGCTTCAAGCTTACCGGGGCGCTGCCGGAAGGCAGCACCGCCACCGACCTGGTTCTCACCATTACCGAAATGCTGCGCAAGCATCGGGTGGTGGGCAAGTTCGTGGAGTTCTACGGCCCCGGCGTGGCGTCCGTCCCGTTGGCGAACCGGGCCACCATCGGCAATATGAGCCCCGAGTACGGCTCCACGATTTCCATATTCCCCATAGACCAGATAACCCTCCAGTATCTGGAGCTCACGGGGCGTTCATCTGAACAGATCGCCTTGGTCGAAGCCTATGCGAAAGAGCAGGGCTTGTGGCACGACCCCGCCGTCGAGCCGCGTTATTCCGAACGGCTGGAGCTGGATTTGTCTTCCGTCGTGCCTTCCATAGCGGGTCCCAAGCGTCCGCAAGACCGCATTGCGCTGGCCGAGGCCAAGCAGGCATTCCGCACGGCGCTGCCCGAGCTTGTCGGCGATGCGCCCCAGACCTTGACGGGGTACGACAAGGCGGTGGCCGGCACCTTCCCGGCATCGGATCCTCCTTCGCCTGAACAGCCGGAAACCTATTCCGCAGCGCCGGCCGAGCAGGGCGGCGCCAAGGTCGGCGCCTTTCGCCCGTCGAATCCCGCCCCGATCACATGGGGCGATGGGGTGTCGTGCGCCATCGATCACGGCTCGGTCGCCATCGCGGCCATCACCTCGTGCACCAACACCTCGAATCCCGCCGTCATGGTGGCGGCGGCGCTGCTGGCGAAGAACGCGGTGGAAAAGGGCCTGAAGCGCAAACCCTGGGTGAAGACCAGTCTGGCTCCCGGGTCCCGCGTCGTGACCGACTACTACGACAAAGCGGGGCTCACGCCGTATCTCGAAGCCCTGGGCTTCAACCTCGTGGGCTATGGCTGCACCACCTGTATCGGCAACTCGGGCCCGCTGATTCCCGAGGTCAGCCAGGCGGTGAACGCCAACGACCTGGCCGTCGTGTCGGTCCTGTCGGGCAACCGCAATTTCGAAGGCCGCATCCACGCCGAAGTAAAAATGAACTACCTGATGTCGCCGCCGCTGGTGGTGGCGTATGCCCTGGCGGGCACCATGGACTTCGATTGGGCCCATGATTCCCTGGGCCGCGATCCGCAAGGCAAGGACATTTACCTCAAGGACATCTGGCCAAGCACCGCCGAAGTGGCGGCGGTGGTCGACGCTTCGATCGCTTCGGGCATGTACAAAAGCGGCTATGCCGATGTGTTCGCAGGCGGCGAGCGCTGGCGCAGCCTGTCCGCCCCGCAAGGGCGGGTATTCGAATGGGACGATGCCTCGACCTATGTGCGCAAGCCCCCTTATTTCCTGGACATGCCGCGCAACCCGTCGCCGGTGGGCGATATTCTTGGGGCCCGCGCGCTGGCCAAGCTGGGCGATTCGGTAACCACCGACCACATCAGCCCCGCTGGAACCATCGCCCGCAATTCCCCGGCCGCGCAGTACCTTACCGCGCTCGGCGTCGAGCCTAAAGACTTCAACTCCTACGGTTCGCGCCGCGGCAACCACGAAGTGATGATACGCGGCACCTTCGCTAACGTGCGCCTGCGCAACCAACTGGCGCCGGGCACCGAAGGGGGCTACACGCGCGACTTCACCCAGGCCGATGCGCCGGTGGCCACCATCTTCGACGCTTCCCGCAACTATCTGGCCGCGGGCACGCCGCTGGTGGTGCTGGCCGGCAAAGAGTATGGCTCGGGTTCGTCGCGCGACTGGGCGGCCAAGGGCACGCTGCTGCTGGGCGTTCGCGCGGTCATCGCCGAATCGTTCGAGCGCATCCACCGTTCCAATCTGCTTGGCATGGGGGTGCTGCCCCTGCAATACCTGGATGGGCAGAACGCCGAGACTCTCGGCCTGACCGGAGAAGAGGTCTTCGACATCACCGGCGTCACGCGGCTCAACGATTCGGATCAGGTGGAAAAGGTCAAGGTCAGCGCGGGCGGCGTGCAGTTCGAGGCGCTGGTGCGCATCGATACTCCCAGCGAGGCCGCCTATTATCGCCATGGCGGCATCATGCAGTACGTGCTTCGCGGCTTGCTCGATTAGCAAAATACGTGTCTGGGCGCCTGGGATGGCCTGGGCAGCCCAGGCGCCGGCTTACCGGCGGTCGCGCAAATCCTTGATGGCCACCAGCAAGGCCAGCACCACCACAAGGGCAATTACGCCGAAGCCGACCATGACGGCGATGGCCCACGACGACGAGGCTTTGAGCGCGGCAAAGGCGGCCGCGGTGATCACCGCAATGCCTACCGAGGTGCCGATGCGCTGCCCCGTTTGCATGATGGCTCCCGAGCTTCCCGCATAGTCCAGCGGCACGTCCGCCAGCGTCAGCGCCTGGTTCGGGCTGATGACGGAACCCTGCGCCAGGCCGATGAACGACAGCGACAGCACCAGCCACCAAACGCTGGCCATGTCTTTTTCGTGCAGATAGGCAACCAGTATGCTCGATGCCAGGCCCAGCAACGCCAGCAAAATGCCATAGATGACGATCCTGCGGCCGTAGCGCATGACCCGCTTGCCCGCCCAATCGGCCGCATAGGCCGAGATCAGCGCCGCCGGCACGCCGAACAGTCCCGCTTCGAATGCTGTTTTGCCGGCGCCCATCTGCGCGTAAAGCGCCACCAGCACCCAGACGCTGGTCATGCCCAGAAAGTACAGCGTCATGATCAGGGTTCCGTTGGTGAAGCTCGAAATGGAAAAGATGTGCAGATCGACCATGGGGCTGCCGCCCCGGCGCGCGTAGTGGCGTTCCCACTTGACCCATAGATAGGCCAGCGCCAGGCCGGTGGGCAGCCATAGCCATGTCAGGGGCGAGTCGTGGGCTTCCATGAAAGGCAGCAGGACGGCCAGCACCGACAGCCCAAGCAGGCCGGCGCCAATGGGATCCAGCGAGCGCAGAAGGCTGCTGGCCCGGCCTGGCGGCGTTTGATTGGAATTTACGGCACGAGCGATGAGCGGGCGCGGAAACCAGAGCAGGCCCAGGACAATGGTGATGATGCCAACGGGAACGTTGACCAGGAAGGTCAGCCTCCAGCCAAGATCGGACCCGCCCAGATGGATGAGCAGCCCTCCCAGCACCGGCCCGATGGCGACCGAAAAACCCACTACCGTGCCCAGATAGCCAAATGCCCGGCCGCGTTCGGCGCCGCGGAAGTATTGCTGGATCATGCCGATGCCCTGGGGGCTTAGCAGCCCCGAACCCAATCCTTGCAGGAAGCGCGCGGCGTTGAGCCACGTGGCGTCGGGGGCCAGGCCGGCGGCCACCGACGAAATGGTGAACAGGCCCGTGCCGATAAGAAAGAGCCCCCCGCGCCCCATGATGTCGCCCGCGCGCCCCGCGCTGACCAGGACGACGCCAAACGTCAGCGCATAGCCGGAAAGCACCCACTGGATATCCGACTGCGAGGCATGGAGCGCAGTCTGTATGGCCGGAAGGGTGACGTTGACGATGCTCACGCCCACCAGCGACATGAACAGCGCAATCAATAATACGGCCAGAATTCGCCAGCGCGCGGAATCCGGCGTGAACTGAGGATGCTTTTTTGAAATGGTCGCGGGCGCTGCGCGTCGATTCATCGATGGGGTTTCCTGCACAGGATGCTTGTGGGCCATCCAGCATTATGCCTGACGCAGGGCCGCCTTTTGATCGATTCAGCCGCACGCGGGGCCGGTTGGCGGATAGCGCCCGTCCTTTTCTAGAAACCGGATCAGCAGATTATTGAAGAGGTCGGGCTTTTCCAGGTAGGGGCCGTGGCCGGCTCCTGGGATCTCTTCGTAAAGAGCGGGTTGCAGAAGGTCACGGCAGCGATGGCCCACACTTACCGGGACGGCATTGTCTTCCCGGCCCCAGATTACGGCGACGGGATGCCGCGTGCCGGCGAGTGCGGCAAGCTGCTCTCCAATGACGTCATCGTCGATGTGATCCCGGATATAGTCCGCGATGGATGAAAACGCCTCGTGGGCTCCCAGTGAGTTGTTGATGCGCCATTCTTCTTCTATCCAGGACTGGGTGACCAGTTGCGGGTTGAACAAGACTGTTCTAAGTTTGCGCTCAATGCCTTCGCGGCTTACCGTCCCAAATCGAGAGGAAATCGCCCCTCGCGCTTCGGCGCCCATGGGAACCATGCCTATCGTGCCGACCAGCACCAGGGCGCGAACCCGATCCGGCGTTTGGCAGGCTATGTGGCCCGATATGAAGCCTCCCATCGAAGTGCCGACTAGAGCGCACTGTTCGATTCCCAACTCGTCCAGTATCCCGGTTAGCCAGAGAGCGCATTTGGGTACGCTGAACGGTGCAATGCCTGATTTACTGGCAAAACCATGGCCGGGGAGGTCGATCGCAATGCAGCGATAGCCGGCTTCAGCCACTGGCGACAGGTTATGACGCCATCGGTCGGCGCGCGCGCCAAGGCCGTGGACGAAAACAATTGCGGGGCCTTTGCCGACATCCAGAACGCGGGTTTGGATGCCATGCGCAGCGCAAAGATAGTTGATCATCGGCAATGGACTCCTTGGGTTTGGACGAGGCGCATAGTCGCTAGACCGCTGCGGTTTTGGCATTGGCGGTCTGTTGAGGGCCGGCCGCGCATTTTTTTTGTTCTCGATGCGAGGGGTGCCATGGAATCAAATAGCGCTCCACCAGGTCGATCGCATAAAAAAGAATCGCGCCCAGCACACCAAGCAGTACGATGCATACAAAGACCTGTGTCGTGTCGAATGCTCCCTGGGCCGCAAGAATGGTGCTGCCGAGTCCGTTATTGCCGGCAATGAACTCTCCCACAACGGTTCCGACCAGCGCCAGTGAAATACTGACCTTCATGCCCGACAGCAAGCTGGGCAAGGCTTGCGGAAAACGGAGCTTCCAGAGAATCTGTTTTTGTGGAGCCCGCATGGCTCGAGCCATGTTGATCAGGTCTGGGTCGATGGAGCGCAGGCCCAGAACGGTGCCGATGACGATGGGGAAAATGGCAATACTGATCACCACCGCCATTTTGGACATGCTGCCGGTGCCGAACCAGATCACGAACAAGGGAGCCAGCGCTACTTTGGGCAGGCTGTTCAGCCCCACCAGCAGCGTATACAGTGTGCGCTCAAGCCAGACCGAACGGATGATTCCGATGGAAAGTATCAGTCCAGCCAACAGGGCCAGGCCGAATCCCCCGAGCGAGACCCAGAGGGTGGACAAGGAATTCTTGAAATAGAACTCTGGCTTCTTGGAAAACTCGTGCAATACGGTCATGGGCGACGGTACGAGGAACTCGGGGAGCTTGAGCACAAGCACGCAGATCTCCCAAAGCAGTATGCACCCAAGAATAACGGCGAGAAAGGTGCGTGCGGCTTCGGTTGATTGCCAAATTCGTAACATGCTTATTCTCCTTTGAAGACGCCAACCCGCTCGAACAGCGTTTGGAGCTCTATTACGTATTGACCGAATGCGGCCGAGCCCCGGGTGGCCAGTGTTCGCGGCCGCGGCAGGTCTATCTTGACGTCTTCGATCACGCGAGCAGGATTGCGGGACATGACGATGACACGATCCGACAGAAAGACAGCCTCCTGGATGCTGTGAGTGACGAACAGCAAGGTTTTCTTCGATTGCAGCCAGATATGCTGCAATTCGAGATTCAGTTCGTCGCGAGTCATGGCATCCAGCGCGCCGAAGGGCTCATCCATCAGGAGCAGCCGTGGATTGCCCACCAGCGCGCGGCAGATCGCGGCGCGCTGGCGCATGCCGCCCGACAACTCCCAGGGCCGATGGTGTTCGAAGCCGGCAAGGCCAAACAGCTCCAGCAGACGCATAGCCTCCTTCCTGGCGCTTTTTTGATCCAGCTCCATGAATTCGGCGGTGATCATCACGTTTTCCAGGATGGTTCTCCAGTCGACCAGCAGGTCGCGCTGGAACACCATGCCCAGCCCCTGAGGGGGGCCGTCGAGCACTTCGCCGTCAAAGCGGATTTGCCCCCTCGTGCCGGACTCCAGCCCGGCAACGCATTTGAGCAGAGTGCTTTTGCCGCAGCCGCTGGGCCCCAGAATACTGACGAACTGGCCTTCGTCGATATCGAGGTCGACACGCTCCAGCGCATGCACGTCGCCGCGCGGGGAAGAGTAGACTTTCGTGAACTCCGATATGTTCAGGTAGCTGTCCATCATCAGCCACCTGCTTTTTCTGCTGGCATGAGCGCGTTGGTGTACAAGTCTTCAAGCTTGATCTTGCTGGTGTCCATGCCGGCTTCCCGCATGGACTTTAGCGTTGCCTTCCAATCGGCTTCCGATTGCCAGCCAATACGCTTGCCTTTGGTAGCCTCTGTAAAAAACAAAGGGCGGTTCATGTCGAGCTGGCCTTTAAGCGATACAGGATCAAGATTCATTCCCGGGCGTTGCTTGATCAGGGCCTGAACCGCTTCGTCTTCATGACCGTTCCAGATGTACTCCCAGGTCTCGATCTGGACTTTATTGAATTTTCTCAGCATGTCGCTGCGGTTTTTCAAGGTTTCTTCCGTGGCAATCAGCCCGTAGCTTGGGAAGTGGAGGCCATAGTCAGCCATGCGGATAGCTTTGGATGGCCGTGTTTTCTCCAGTAACGGTATCTGGTGGGGGGCCACCGACATGAAGCCGTCGGCATCCTTGGCGCTATAGAGGCTGGCCATGGCGGATGGCGCAACCATGGTGATATTGACGGACTTGCGATCCAGGCCGGCTTTTGCCAGAAAACTGTCGATGAACGGCGCCCAGGGACTTGCGGTGAAGCACAGGATTTTCTTGCCCTTGAGATCCGCCAGGGTGTTGATGTTGGAGTCGCGGGGCACCATGACGGCAAGATCCGAGCCGCGCACGTAGCCGGCGAATGAACGCAGAGGCAATTTTTTCTCACGGGCGGGCACCAGCAAGCCCAGTTGCACTTGCCCGATATCGGCCTGGCCCGTCGCGACCAACTGGATCGTGTTCAGTGATCCGCTTCCGTCCTGTATCGTGACGTCCAGGCCTTCGCGTTGGAACCAGCCTTTTTCTTTGGCCAGATACATGGCGGTATGGATGCCGATTGGCGAAAAGTCGAGCCGAACGGTTACTTTTTCCAGCGCGTGCGCGGCCCCTGATGCGACGATCAAGGTTGCGCCTACAAGAGAGGCCAGTGCCGAACGAATCAGCCCGCCGCCGTCTTTTCTGTTTTGTGTGCTTGTCATAACTCCTCCTGATGGTTTTTTTGGAAGTGCGTCGGCACTATCCATTGGTGAGTCCTACATAACGCCTGGATTTCCTTTTGTTTCTTGGGGTTTCTTGGGACGCGAGTGCATGTTCGCCAGTGCCGCGGTCAGACGTGACCGTATTGAGCCAGGGCCTGTGCAAGGGTCAATCCCTTTTGCAGCTCAGACCGGATGGTTTCTTCTTTCTGCGTGAGCGCCTCGGCCTCGGTCAATACCCTTTCAACCATATTCTGAGGAATTACGATCACGCCATCGTCGTCTCCAAGGATGAAGTCGCCGGGCCGTACGACAACCAGGGATGACGTTGCCCCGCGCATGTAGACGGGGATCTGGCTGCCGGTTACTTTCCAGCGCCCGATGGACTGCACGGGAGTGCGGTAGCGCGCATAGACGGGAAAATTCTGCGCGCCGATCCACCGCACGTCCCTGACGCCGCCATCAACCAGCGCGCCAAGACATCCCCGCTCTTTCATGCCGATGGCAATCAGCTCGCCAAAATAGCAGATACCCTGGCCATCGCCGCTCCATACGCTGATTTCCCCTTCGGACAGCCCTTGGCATGCTTTCATTTTTTCGGCGTCGCCGCCTAGCTCGTAGGGTGTCATCTGGCCGCGGATGGTATAGGCCCAGCCGGCGAGCTGCCCGGCATTGCGCGGATAAGGCAGAAAATCGGGCGACAAGCCTTGTTCCATGTAGCCCAGAGTATCCAGAATGTCAGCTACGTTCGACGTGTCGATGCGCAGGAAGCGGTTGCGGATGTCGTTGCGTTGCTCAGCCGTGAAGTTGGCCATGGTCGAGAGTCTCCTTGAGTCTTAAATACTGGGGATGAGGCCGCCATCGATTCGAATGACGGAGCCGGTCAAGTACGAAGCCTGGGTACTGGCCAGGAATGCGACGACATCGCCATACTCCTGCACGCGCCCATAGCGGCCGATGGGGATGGTGTCGGTGCTTTCTTTGATGACCTGGTCGATCGGCTTTTTTTCGCGTTCTGCGCGAGCTTCGTCCAGTTGCTGGATGCGCGAGGTGGCGATGCGTCCGGGAAGGACGACATTGGCCGTTATTCCGTCTGGCGCCACTTCCCGGGCCAGCGTCTTGGACCAGCCGACCAGCGCAAGCCGCAAGGTGTTGGATACGCCAAGGTTGGCAATGGGCGTCACGACCCCGGACGAGGTGCTGGTAATGATGCGGCCCCATCCTTTTTTGCGCATGTCGGGTAGAACCAGATCGGTCAAATGCATCAAGCTCAGGACCATGGCGCGAAAGTGTTTTTCCCAGGTTTGGGCGGATATTCCTGTGGCCAATGACGGAGGCGGCCCGCCGGAGTTGTTGACCAGAATGTCGACGGGCCCCAACTGTGAGCGAATCGTATCGATGCGTTCGGACATGTCGTCCAGGTTGGCCAGGTCAAGGTCGAGAGGGGTGGCCTGCCCGCCGTCTTCCTGAATGGTTTGCGCGGTACGCATGGCCGATGGTTGGTGAACATCGGCGACGACGACCCGCGCCCCTTCCTTTGCAAGCGATCGGGCGATAGCGCCTCCCAGGCCGCCTCCCGCTCCTGTAACCATTGCAACTTTGCCTTCAATGCCGAAGTTCATGGGGAGATTTCCTTAAGTGCCAATCTTGACTGGAGCTCCGAGTTTGCGCAGTAGAGCAATTGCGCTACGTGCCGTAATCAGCCCGGTTTTTGGGTTCTCGGATGGAATGTTTTCTATCGTCATGTTGAAGCTGGCGGTGTCGGCATCAACTTCGATGTGATGGGTGTTGCGGGTTACGGTGGGATCCGCCCATACTTCCAGCATGGTCATGTCGGGTCCGATGCCGGCCAGGGACAGAGCGACCGACACATTCAGGTTGGCCGGGAAGCCTTTTGCCGCTTCGCGCGCTGTGCCTGAAAATATCTTGGTGGGAGTCGTGATGCTCGCCACGTCGATGCCGTTCTCGATCAAGAATGGCGCGCCCGCCAAGCCCTGCAGCGGCTTTCGGGTAGTCATGCGCACCGAATTTATCGTGCCCTCCGCCGCGGCAGCCACGGCATCCAGGCCGATCAAGGCGCCAGTGGGAACCAGAATAGCCCCGCCATTATCGATTGCCGCTTTTTTCAATTCGGGGTGCGCCAGTAGTGCGCCAACGGAAAGCACGACCAGCTTCTTCCCGGCGGCAAGCACCGGAGCGGCTATTTCGGGAAGCAGGTCGGGGGGCGCACATTCGACGACGATGTCGGCGTACTCGGTCAGATCATCCAGGGTAACCACGGGCACCGCATGGTTCAGGCCTTGAATGAACTCGGAAGCTTTGCCAAGGTTCTTCGCCGACACAGCGGTCAACTTCAATCCAGGCACTCCTTTGTCCAGCTCGAGGGCGATGACTTTGCCTACCGCGCCAAGACCGGCAATCGCTACTCTCAACTCAGAAACAACGGCCATGTCAGTCCTTTAAAATTTTTAACGTCTCACGCATGTTGTGAAGCAGGCTCGTGAGTTCTGCGTACACTTTATGGCAGCGACTTGTGCCGGACAAACGATTTGAATGGCTAATATGCATGAGTTAAACTCACCAGTAGTTTGCTGGCAGGTGGTCGACGGATAAAATAAACGGGACGAAATCATGCGCCGTGCATTGCCCTCCATGATTGCTTTAAACGCTTTCGAAGCTGCAGGGCGGTTGGGTAGTTTTTCCATGGCTGCCGACGAACTGCACGTCACGCAAGGCGCAATCAGCCGGCAAATACGCACCCTCGAGGAATACCTCGACACCAAGCTTTTTGTACGACTTACCCGGCGTGTCGAGCTGACTTCGGCCGGGCAGATGTATCTGCGTGAAATTCAGTTCGCGCTTGATCATGTCGAGCGCGCGACAGTCAATTTCCGCACGCGGCAAAGCCAGCATTCCATTCTTACGATTAGCGTGCTGCCCTCGGTGGCCTCGTTCTGGTTGATGTCCCGGCTGGACAACTTCACCAAGCAGTATCCGCACATCGAGACGCGCATTCTCACATCGATCCAGGCGGTAGATTTGCAGGCCAATGAGGCCGATGTCGCAATCCGCGTAGGTGCCTTGCCGGGCAAGAGCTACGAGGCGCGCCAACCCCGCATCGATCTCGATATGGTTACCAACTGGCGGGGCGTGCAAGCCGAGTTGCTTTTCGACGATGTCCTGGTTCCGGTGCTTGCCCCCCAATTGGTGGATCCCGCCCATCCCTTGAACGAGCCCAAGGATTTGCTGCATTACCCCTTGATCCACACAGCCAGTCGAACCCATGCATGGCGTGATTGGCTAGGTATTTACGGTTTGCAGGAGCATCCATCCAGGGAAAGGGCCGAATATGGTCATTTTTTCATGGCCATCGAGGCGGCCCGAAAAGGCCAGGGCGTTGCCTTGGTGCCCAGTATTTTGCTGGCGGGCCTCAACGAGATGGAGTTGTTTGCGCCGATCAGGTCAAAGACCCCAAGCGCCGGTGAATATTATCTGTTGATGCTGGGTGACAGAACCCAGGAACCGCAGTGCGCTGCGTTTTGTGCTTGGATAAAAGAGCAGGCCGGCGAAGTTCAAGCGAACCTCGTTCCAGCCTGAACAGAAGCTGCCGGTTGCCCGATCAAAGACGCTGGCCTGTGTGTGAGGCTACAGCAGATAAAGGGCTTCTTCCGCCGTGAATCCGTTCAGATGCGCAGGGTCCCATTGACGATTCACATAGAATTGCAGGCGAATGCCATCGGGATCCAGGATGCAAATGGTGCGGCGAGCGGGATGGTCGGTTTCGCGTTCCAGAGGAATGCCTTTTTCAGCGAGTTTGCCGCGTGCGCGATCGAGCTCGCTTTCGTCTTTGACCTCGATCCCAACATGGTGCATGCCGGATGCTACCCCGGCCATTCCTCGATACAGAGTAAGGCTTTCCGTGCTGGAGTAGCCGCACAAGATGGTGAATGAATCTTCTCGACCGCCCGCGAATGGAGTCAATCCGATGACCTGCGTGTAGTAGTCGAACATTTTTTCGTAGTCGTCGGCGACGAAGGCGGCATGCGTGACCCGCCTGGCCCGGAACACCGAGCTGGGCACAACGTGGATTTCGGGGTTCTTGGGATAGCGGGCTTCGCTGATCGGTTCGCTGGTGACCCCTGGGATGAACTTCGGCTTGACTTTCTCGAAAACCCCATGGCGGGCGGTGCGCCAGTCTTCAACCACATCGGCATACACTTCGACAGCATTGCCGTCGGGGTCGAGCTTGTATAGTGAGTGTGCGACGTCGTGGTCTTGCGCGGAAACGAACTTGATGCCGGCATCCACGGCCTGACGATAGCCCTTTACAAGCTCCACTTCGTTTTCCAATTCGAAAGCAATGTGGTTGAGCCCGGGTTTTTGATCCTTCTCGGCATAATGGCTGGTGACGTCGGTAAGGCCCAGGTCATGGTATGTGTTGCCGTTGCTGACAAAGCTGGCACGATTGTCCGGCTGCCGATAGACCTCCTCGAAACCGACGATGTCTTGGTAAAAGTCGGCGGCGCGTTCATAGCTGCTCACGAATAGATTGACGTGACCAAGGCGACGCGGCTGAAAAAATCGCACTCCAGCATTTTTCTCTATGTGTCCCACCTTATTCTCTCCTTAAGAAGTCGGTTCCGTATGCTCCTGTTTGACTCTTCGGCGGCATCGGGAAAACCGGAACGAACGGTTCGAGCTTAATGTAGGGGAGTGGCTGGAGTTTGGACAAGCGATTTATCGGGCCGTCATGCATGAACAAAACTCAACCGTCGACGACTCCAATGAGGAAAAAACAAGTTACTGCAGCCGATCGGTGGCGGTGGAGGCCGGTCGGGTCGACGCCACCAGCAGCGCGCTAACGACGAGTATCCCCGAGAGCAGCACGAGCGCCTCGACGTAGTTGGAGTTCGAGCTGCGTACCCAGCCTATCATGTACGGGCCGACAAACCCGCCCAATCCTCCTATGGAATTGATGAGCGCCATTCCCGAGGCCGCACCGGCGCCGCTAAGGAACGCGGCGGGCAGCGACCAGAACACCGCGATGACGCTCCAGATGCTTGCCATCGCCACGCACATCAGCGCAAGGGCGAGGAATGGATTGGTGGAGAGCGCGCTTAGCGTCAGGCAGGCGGCGCCTATCAGTACGCCGGCGACGTACAGCCAGCGGCGCTGGCCCGTGCGATCCGACCAGCGGCCGACGACTACCATGGCCACGGCGGCGCACAGGAACGGGATCGCGTTCAGGAAGCCCACCGCAAGATTGGAGACGCCGCTTGCCTGCTTGATGATCTGCGGTAGCCAGAAGTTCAGGCCGAAGAAACCGCAGCCAAGGGTGGCATAGGTGAGGGACAGAAGCCAGACGCGGGGCGAGCGCAGCGCATCGGAGAGGCGAGAAACACTGACGGCTTGCTTCGCGCGCTGGTCCGCTTCAAGTTCGCCTTGCAGCCATTGCTGTTCTTCGGGCGTGAGCCAGGTGGCGTTCTTCGGCCGGTCTGTCAGGCAGGTGTACGTGATGAGCCCCAGCAGCACGGCCGGAATTCCTTCAAGGATGAACATCCACTTCCATCCAGACAGGTCGAACCACGACAGGGAAAGCAGCGCCCCCGAGACGGGAGAGCCGATGACAACGGCGATCGCAGTAGCGGCCCAAACCTTGGATACGGCGCTTGCGCGCAGGCGTTCCGGGTACCAGTAGGACAGGTACAGAAGAATGCCGGGCACGAAACCAGCCTCGGCCACGCCGAGCAGGAAACGTGCGAGGTAGAAAGTCGTCGCCGAGGTGATAAGCGCCGTGCCCATCGCGACCAAACCCCATGTCAGCATGATGCGGGCGAGCCAGATCCGCGCGCCGACCCGGTGTAGCGCCATGTTGCTGGGAACCTCGAAGATAAAGTAGCCGATGAAGAAGATGCCGGCGCCCAGGCCATACACCGCAGGCGAGAAGCCCAGTTCTTGATTCATCCTCAACGCAGCGAAGCCGACGTTGACGCGATCGAGGAAGTTGATGAAATAAGCGATAAAGAGGAATGGCACGAGGCGCCGATTCACCTTGCGCATCGTGCTGCTTTCAAGATGGTTCATTAAATGTCTCCTAATATTTTTGAATTGATTCAAACTTCAGGCGCCAATCCCTGGGTCGCGGGCTTGATGACTGAACCGGCTGTCGGTCTCTTTGTTCCGATGGGGCCGGACATACGGGTTTACCTCGATGGTTATGGCATGGCCTTGTCAGACGCGGCGTGCGTCGGATTGCGCCATGTATTCGGCGTAACTCACGAGGCCGGCCGACTCACGCCGGCCAAGCGCAAGGGCACTGAGCAGGCGCGACGCCTCGATGGTCAGCATTTTCACGATGCCGTCGCCGTCGTTGTAGTGGCGATGCCAGACCCATACCGGGGTGTAGACGAAGCTGCCGGCGCGCCAGTTCACGACCTGCGGACCGATCTCGGAATGGCCTTTCCCTTGCAACACGTAATGGATTGTCTCGTGGGTGTGGCGCTGCAGATCGGAGGTTCCGCCGGCCGGGATGTCTTGCAGGAATATCTCGATGGTCTTGGCGGGTATGGCCGGGAGGCAGCCGATGCGTCCTGGATTGTGGGTGATGTTTTCATCGATCCAGTGCGCCTCGTCGGAGTGCACTTCCAGGCGCTCCGGCATGTCGCGTTCGGGGTCGTAGTTGGCGATCTGTTGGAGCTTTCCGAAGAAGGCCTGCATCAATGGGTCTTGGGAATCCACGCTAGTCTCCTAGAAGGCGCCGGGGAAGGAACCGCCGTCGATCAGCCAGTTCTGTCCTGTAATAAAGCCGGTGTGCGAGCTGCAGAGAAAGGCGCAAACAGCGCCGAAGTCTTGGGGCTTTCCGATGCGCTTGGGTCTGGCGTCGATTGGCATCTCCGCCATGATGGCGGTCACGCGATCCGTCTGGTGAGGGCCCGGCAGCAAGTTGTTGATGGTTACGCCCTGCGGCGCCACCGTGCGCGCCAGGCCGGCGACGAAACCCGTGAGGCCGGCGCGTGCGCCATTGGACAGGCCGAGCAGCTCGAGCGGCTCTTTCACCGTGCTGGACGTGATATTGACGATCCGGCCCCAACGGCGTTCGATCATCGGATCGATCGTAGCGCGGATCATTTCGATGGGGGCGAGCATGTTCATGTCGATCGCGGCGATCCAGTCGTCGCGGGTCCAGGAGCGAAAGTCGCCCGGGCGCGTCCCGCCGTTGTTGGTTACGAGGATGTCGGGAGCGGGGCAGGCGGCGAGTATTGCGGCGCGGCCGGCTGGGGTGTTCAGGTCGCTTGCGACCTCGGTCACGCGAACCGCCGGAGCCTGCGCGCGAATGTCCGCGGCCGCCGCGGCCAGGGTCGCGGTGTCGCGCCCGGTGATGGTGACGTCGGCGCCTTCGGCCGCGAGCGCCATGGCGCAGGCTTTGCCCAGGCCCTTGCTCGATGCGCAGACGAGTGCCGTCTTGCCTTTCAAGCCGAGATTCATGTTCCCTCCTTGCCGATGGCCGCAGCCGCGTGGGTGTCGCTGGTTACCGCGATGATGCCGAATCCGGCATTCCACAGCGGTACCGCGGCGTAGCGCCGCAAGGCGCGGTGGTATGGACCTTTCGCGCCCATCGCCGCGAATGCGGCGAAGGCGGCCAGCCAAGTGCGCACTTCGTTGACGCCGACACCCGCCACGGCGCGCGCCTCATCCATGTCCAGGCGCGACACGGCGTCCAGGTCGCCGGCAAGCAGAAGATCCATGAAGTGCGCGTCCCATCGGGGGTTTAACGGCAAGGCCACCTCCATGCCCGCCTCCAGCGCACATGCCGTGTCGATGTTGCGCTGGATCTTGGCCTGCATGCGTTCGGGCGGTGCGTTGTATCCCGCGATCAGGACTTCCTGGACTGGAGGCGGCGCTGTGCGCATGTCTGGAATGGGCGGGTCGTGCGACAGCCCGCCGGAGCCGATCAGCAGCACGCGGCGATCGGTCGTAGCCAGAAAGCGCCCCACTTCCTCGCCCAGCCGGCGCACGCGCGCCATCGGCGGCAGCGGCGGCGCGGCGCAATTGATGAAGATCGGGATTGTGGGATAGCGGCCCACGCCGCCGGCGACTTGTTCCAGCGTCTGCGCGAAGCCGTGATCCGCCTGCATGCGATATGAAAGCGCCGTGTCGACGTCGGCCGAGTGAAGAGACGACACGAGGTCGCGCGCCAGTTCTTCTGGAACGCGGTAGGACTGCCCGTCGGCCGAGATGTCGAAGTCGCCCATCGCCTGCGCGCGTACGCCCACGCAGAAGGGCGGCATCAGGTCATAGAAGAATCCTGCGAAGTGGTCAGGGCCGAAGATCACCACCGTTTCGGGATCGAATTCGCCGACTTGCCGCGATAGATCCCGCAGCGTGTCCAATATCGGCTGCGCGACTTCGGCATCGGGCTGTAGATAGTTCATGAGAGGCGAGTGCGCCGCGCATACCAACATTGTGGACATGGATTGATCCCGTGGATTGCGGTTCAGCGGCCGAGCAGGAAGTCGATATGCAGCGTGTTGAAGCGGGTTGCCGCTTCCCATTGCGGCCAGTGCGCGCAGCCATCCAACACGACCAACCGCGCATCGGGAATCGCCTTGACGAAGCGTTCGCCCGTTGCGACCGGCGCTGTCGGATCGTGATCCGTCCAGATAACCAGCGTCTTCGCGCGGATCCTGGCCAGGGACTCGTCCGTCAGCACGTTGCGCATGCGAACATCCATGAACTGCAGGCACAGGATGTTCTCCATGGCGCGTTCAAAGCCCGGCTGTGTGTAGATGGCGTGCCGCAGCTCCACCAGGTCGTCGGGAATATCCTTCGGATCATGCACCAGCCATTCCAGGCGCTTGCGCACGGTTTCAAGCGAGGCATTGAGGACCGCGTTCATGGTTACGCTATACACGCGCTGCATCACCCGCTCGTCGGTGTTCAGTCCGCCCGCTGTGTTGAGCACCAGGCGATGGACGCGTTCGGGATGGTCGATTGCGTATTGGGCCGCTATCCATCCGCCCAGCGACTCGCCATGCACATGGGCGCGATCGACGCCGACCGCCGTCAGGAAGTCGTCCAGGTGCTTGACGTAGTGGCGGATTTCATAGGGATGATCCGGCTTCGATGAAAAGCCATGGCCGACCATGTCCAGCGCGAGCACCCGGAAGTGCTGTGCGTGCGCAAATACGTTCCGGTTGAATGTTTCCAGGTGTCCGCCGGTGCCGTGAATGAAAACCACCGCGGGCGCGTTGCGCTGGCCAGCTTCGAGGAAGCGGGTTCGCACGCCACCGGCGTCGACGGTCTTGAGGGCAAATTCTCCAACTGCCATTTCGGGCCAAAGCGACATGAGACTGCTCCGTTAAAGGTTGTACATCAGCAATGACAAAAGAATACTAGAATTTTAGTATGTTAGAATTAGGGTTTTCCCACCCATAGGGCGGTCCACCTCTATCCGTCACAATAGGTATCATTGTGGAAAAACACCGTCCCACTGGCCCGGCATTCAAGCGAGCCAGGCAGCAGTGCCCGATCTAAAGAGCCAGGAGCAATGTCTACATACACCCGCACCAATAAGGAGCCGGCAAAGCGGTCCAATCTTGCCTACGAGGCGATCAAAAGAAAACTCATCTCCGGCACGCTTCCTAGTGGAGCCCGCCTGGACATCACGGCGCTGGTCGAGGAAATCCAGACTAGCCGCCAGCCCGTGCTTGCCGCGGTCAATCGTCTCGCTGCCGAAGGCTTTTTGCGCGTTGTTTCGCAAGTGGGTTGCTGGGTGGCGAGTGTCGAGCCCGAAGAGGTGGCGGACTTTTTCCGATTGTTTGCCGTGACCGAAGGGCTCTCGTGCGAACTGGCTGCCGCGCGCCGGACGCAGGCGCAACTGGACGCGTTAACCACGAATCTGGAGGCCACCGCCCGCCTCATCGCTGCGGAGGTTGACCTTGCGCGCCAAGCACAGAGCTTCTTCTTGCTGAATCGGGAATTCCACGGGCTCGTGCATGACATGGCGCATTCCAGCTACGTGGCCACGCAAGCGGGCGGCATGTGGGATCGTTGCGACTTCTATCTTGCCAGTGCCGACCGTCACATTCAGGGCGAGCGCGTATCGGAATCCGAACAAGAGCACCAAGCGATTGCCAAAGCGATCGCCGAGGGGCGGGTCAAGCACGCCGGCGAATTGATGGCGGCTCACATCCAATCATTCGGCGATGCCGCGGTAAAGCATATGACCGCTCGTTGATCAACTGAGGGATTATCGAACCGGCGCCGAAACGAGGACTTAGAAGCGTTTGCGCCGCAGGGTTTCCCGTGGAAGCTCGCCGAAGCGCCTGCGGTAGCTGGCTGAAAAATTCCCCAGGCTGGAGATGCCGTATTTCGATACGACCTCTGAAACCGATACGGTGGCCGCATCGCTCTGCCTGAGCTCTTCGTTAATTTTGTCCAGCTTGACGTTCTTGACGTAAGCCATCGGTGTGCAATGCAGGTAGGTCTGGAAGCCGGCGTAGATGGATCTCAGGCTGACGCAGGCTTCCCTGGCGATGTCCTCCGGCGTCAGCGTGCTCTGTGCATTTTCCAGTACGTAGGCCTGCGCCTTCTTGACGTGGTGGGGCTTGGGCGCCGCGGTTTCGCTGAGTAGTTCGTCGCGGTAGTTATGTTCCAGGTTGATGAGCATGGTGCTCATCAAGAGCGATTCGGCCTGGGCCTGGATGATGGGATTCCGCAGGCTGGACGAGGGCAGATTGAGCTGCCGCGTCATGTGCGACATCAGCCTGACCAACTCCTGGCTGCCGTATTGATCAAGGTCGACCCTGGGCGAGAACTCCAGCGGTTTGTCCAGGCGCCGCTGCAGAAGTTGCTCGAGGAACTGCTCGAGCCCGTTTCGTTCGACCGCCAGCACCACGTTGTCGCAATACTTCGACATCCTGAGCTCCAGGTCGAGCGTGGGCGAAACCACGTACGCGATGCCGGGAGAAACCTGGATGACGGAGCTGCCTACGCGCACTTCCTGCTTATTGGCGTGGATCGGCACCTGGAAGAGAAAAAGGGTTTCAAGCTTTCCTGGGTAGACGTGAACGTCCGCGCCGTGGTGGATATACATGAACGACAGCCGGCCGAAGGGGGTGCGGCCGACTTTCACATTCAGCGACTGCCTGCGGTCGAGCAGCGTCAGCGCGTGCGGCTTGATGGCCTGGCCGATGTACCGCTTGGTTTCATCCAGATCGTTCGAGATGAAGTTGTCGTGATAGCTTTTTGCGCGGCGCAGGCGTGTAGTTTCGGAGTACATGCAACCCATCTCAAATTCGTGTCACGTCGTATTGCGTCCAATTGATGCAACTGTACATATGCTAATACGCGCAGCTTGTCCGTTTAGTGAGGGTTTCTACCTAGGCGGGTAACGCGGGAAGAGTACCGCCTATCCAGGCAGTGCAGGCGACGTCCGTCGCGTGCAGAAATTTCAGTGCATGCCGGCCGTTGCATGGACAGGTGCACTATGCTCAACCTCATGTTTCCCGGCGATCCCGCATAGCCGGCATTCCGTATCTGTTGGAGGTTTTTGATGAGGGCTGCCCTGATAAGAAAGCATGGCGATCCCAGTGTTCTGCAACTGGAAGAGATTGCCGTTCCAAAACCAGGCAAAGGCGAGCTATTGATAAAAATGCTTTCCACTTCGGTGAATCATCGCGATGTATGGATACGCAAGGGGCATCCGCACCCGGCTTATCACGTGGATCTGCCGACCGTGCTGGGCGTGGATGTATGCGGTGTGATTGAAGAGGCGGGTGAAGGTGTTGATCCTGCTTTCAGGGCGGGAGACCGCATAATCGCCAATCCCTATATCCCTTGCGGGAAATGCGATTATTGCCGACGCGGCGAATTTCAATACTGCCCGAATTTCACCGTTTATAACGGCAGTTACGCTGAATATGCGGTGGTTTCGGCCAATAATGCCGTCAAGATATCGAAAGAAGTTCCTGTTGCGCATGCCGCTGCATTTCCCAACAGCTACATCACCGCCTGGCAGATGCTGGTCGGAAAGGTGGGCGTCGGCCCCGCGGATACGGTCTTCGTCTGGGCGGGAACCAGCGGCCTGGGCAGCGCCGCCATCGAAATTGCGAAATTGGCGGGGGCCAGGGTCATCGCCAGCGCGGGAACCGAAGAAAAACTCGAAATGCTGAAGGCCTACCACCCCGATTTGATCGTCGACCACTACAAGCCCGACATGGTGAAGCGAGTCATGGATTTCACCGAGGGCAAGGGAGCATCCATTGTGTTCGAACACGTGGGCAAGGCGAGCTGGCAACGAACGCTCGAGCTTTGCGCTTTCGGCGGCACGATCGTGACGGCCGGCGCGACAAGCGGCGATGAAGTCGCCATGGACATTACTTATGCATTTGTGAAGCAGATCAGGATCTTCGGTTCGAGGCTGGGCACGATGAAAGACCTTTCGGACAGCGTCAGGCACTTGAATTCGGGCTATTTCAAGCCCTTGATCGGACGAGCCTTGCCGCTCGAGGAAATTGTGCAGGCCCATGAGTTGATGGAGGCTGGAAAAATAATCGGCAAGATAACCCTGGAATATCGATAAGAAAGAATACCCGGGAAGAGCGGCATGGCATTACCCCAAAGGAATGAGGCAACGGTGAGCACCGATACATCTGAAACTCCGGCAATGGCGGATTCCAAGCGCCGACGGGCGCATGCCGCGCCTTCGATACAGCGTTACGCCCTACTGATCGCGCTTGTTGTCGTCATCGCCGTTTTCTCGGCCCTGCAGCCTGCGACGTTCTTCACGATCGGCAACCTGACGACCATACTCAGCACTCAGGCCGCTCTCGTGATTTTGGCCATCGGAGTCACGATTGCGCTGCTTGTGGGCGAGTTCGACTTGTCCGTGGCGTCGGTCATGGGGATGTCGGCAAGCGCGGTTGCCTACTTTACGACGAATGCCGGCATGGATCCTGTTGCGGCGTGCTTGGTTGCGCTGGTGCTTTCCGTGGCCGTGGGCGCCGTCAATGCCCTGTTCGTGGTGAAACTGGGCATCAACTCGTTCATCGTCACCCTTGGCATGGGCACTTTGGTAACGGGGCTTGCGGTCGGAGCGTTCGGCTCGATGACGATAGGCGGTCTTCCGGATGGCTTCACAGCCGTCTTCCAGACGCAGCTGCACGGGGTGCAGCTGTCGTTCATCTACATGATCGTCATCGGAGTGTGCTTCTACATTGCGTTGGGTTTCATGCCGGTGGGCCGCAGCATGTTCTTCACCGGCAATGCCCGCAAGGCGGCCATGCTGGCGGGCATACGTACGAACCGGATACGAACGGTGTCGCTGATCCTTGCCTCCGTGTTGTCGGCGCTGGCGGGTATCGTCCTTAGCGGCCAGACGGCCGCGGCTTCGCCGACGATCGCCAACGCTTTTCTTCTGCCGGCCTATGCGGCAGTGTTTCTTGGATCAACTGCCTTTACACCCGGGCGCTTCAACGTCTGGGGGACGATATGGGCGGTCTATTTTCTTGCTGTTGGCACGACAGGACTGCAGTTTCTCGGCCTGCAGAGCTGGGTGGTGAATGTATTTGAAGGTGCGGTGCTGATTCTTGCCGTTGCCTTTGCTGAGATATTCGCGCGAAGTTCGCGCCATTGAATACGCCGTGCATTCACAGAGTGAACGTATGTGCGGCTTTGAATAAGGAGTGAGATCGTGATATTGCCCGGAAAAAGAAAGGCCGTTGCAAGTACGGTGGCCGCCGTGTTCGTGTGTGCAGGGGTGTTTGTCCTTGGCAGCGCATCCGCGGCGCCCACCGCCCCGGGGGCCTCGGCCACACCAGCCGCGGCGTCCGACATTGTCGCGCAAATGCGGCAACTGATCGAAGAGCATTCAGCCAAACCCAAGTTCGCCCCGCCCGGCCCGCCCCTGGACATCTCCTCGTTGAAGGGCAAGATCATTGCCATTCAAGTGGTCGATGCCCGCATCGGAGCCATCATCGGCGTTGCCGAGGCGGTTAAAGAAGCGGCTGCCAAGGCGGGCTTGAAAACGACAGTCTTCGATGCCAAGAGTTCACCCGTCAGAATGCAGCAAGGCTTTCAGGAAGCCATCAACAACGGGGCGAGCGCCATCGTGAACGACGGGGATGTCGTCAAGATTATTGCCAACCAGATCAAGGCGGCCAGGGACAAGGGCATTCCAACCGTCGAGGCCATCAACTCGCCGCCGGTCGTTGGTGTGCCCGGCCAGGGCTCGGATCCGAACACCTATGGCAATGTCGCGCCGGATTCGTATCTGACGGGGCAGTTGTCGGCGGCGGCTGCAATCGTCAATACCAATGGGCACGCCCACGTCGTGATCATGAATACGTCCGAGGTCAGCGCATCGCCGACCATTGTCAAGGGAATGAAGGACACCTTGGCCAAATGCGCCACCTGCTCGATCGTGCAAATCACCGATACACCGTTGGCGGAGTGGTCGACGGCCATCACCGGACTGACCACGACGATCGTGCGCAGCCACCCTGATGTCAACTATCTGCTGCCGATCTACAGCGATATGGGTATTTTCGCGGCGGCCGGGGTCCAGCAGGCCGGAGCGACAGGAAGAGTGCATATCGCGTCGTTCAACGGCACGCCGGCCGCGCAGGCGCTGGTAAAGAAAGGCGATATCTACGCGGCCAATACGGCGCAGGATAACGAATGGATCGGTTGGGCGGTCGTGGATCAGGCTATGCGCGGCATGCTCAAGCAGGAGCCGGCGAATCCGGTTTCGCCGGTGCGGTACGTAGCGACGAAGGATTTGCAGAATGTCGATACCTCATCGTCGACAGCCCTGTCGACAGCCCTTTTTGGCGACGACTACAAGCAGGGGTTCCTGAAGCTGTGGGGCTTGCAGTAAATGGAAATCGGGTCCGCGTCGCAGGCGGCTTGCCGAGCTGTTTTGGATGTGCGGCAAGCGGAAAAGCGGTTTGGGCATACTCTTGCCCTGCAAAATGTTTCTCTTGAGGTTTTGCGGGGCGAGGTGCATGCATTGCTTGGCCACAACGGATCGGGGAAGTCTACCCTGGTCAAGATCATCAGCGGGGTGGTCAGCCTCGATCGTGGATCTGTAACCATCGTCGGCCGTGATGGCCGGCCCGCCCAGGTTGGCGTGGTGCACCAGGACCTGGGGTTGTGCTTCGATGCGACCGTGCTTGAAAATTGCTGCATGTCGAAGTATCAGCCTGCCCGGTTCGGCGCCATAGATTGGGCCGCGGAGCGTCGGATCGTCGAGCCGATACTCGCGTCGCTGGCGGCCGAGTTCGGGGCGGAGGTGTTAGTGCGCGATTTGTCGCCGGCAAACCAGACCATTGTGGCGATTGCAAGGGCCTTGAAGAGCGCCGCGCCGCATGGATCCCTGGACTTGCTCATTCTCGATGAAGCCACGGCAAGGCTGCGGGGCCGCGATGCCGACAAGGTATTGGGGACGGCAAGCCTGGTGGCGAAGCAGGGAGGAGGCGTGCTTATCGTGACGCACCATATGCTCGAGGTTCTCCAGGCCGCCAATCGCGCCACGGTATTGATGAATGGCCGAGTCTCCGGTGTCGTGGAGGTTGCCGGAATCACCGAGGAGAAGCTGCTGGAGCTGGCCAGCGGGCGCCAGGTGGCGGCCTCCCACCAGAAAAGCGAGGTGCGGCCATTGGCGGATACTTCCCGCAACGACACGATTCTCAGGGTATCCGATATGTACGGGGACCGTTTTTCTTGCGAACGCGAGATCACGATCGGCGCCGGCGAGATTGTCGGGCTGACCGGCGCTCCCGGCGCGGGCTACGAGGAGGTTCCTTATCTGATTGCCGGTGCGGAGTATGCCGGCAGCGCCAAGGTGGTGGTGTCGGGGCGGCGGATACCGCGCACAGGCACCCATGCAAGCCGCCGCCACGGTATTGGCCTGGTGCCCGCCGAGCGGCTGGAGCAGGGGATACTGCTGCAAGCCAGTGTCCGCGAAAACCTTTCGCCCTTGGCTCGCGCACGGCACACATTGGCCCGTCTGATCTCCAAGCGCCGTGAACAGGCGTGGGCAGGCGAGGTATGCCGCGGCTTTCAGGTCGTCGCTCCGCACCCCGATGTGCCAATCTCCACGCTAAGCGGTGGAAACCAGCAAAAAGTATTGCTTGCCCGCGTCCTCGAGGACAATCCGAAAGTCTTGCTGCTGCATGAACCCACCGAAGGTGTGGACGAAATGACACGGCGCGATCTCGTTGCGCTGATACGCAAAGCCGCCGCCAATGGAACGGCCGTGCTCTATGTGTCCTCGGACATCGAGGAGGTCGCCGGATGCTCGGATCGAGTGCTGGTCGTGCGCGACGGAGCCATTGTGGCGGAATTCCCTCGCGGGCCGGATATGGTGGACAGTTTATATGCCGCCAGTTATCTGACTCATGAAAGGCAATAAAGGCAGCAGATATTGCTGCCAGCATCAAACCCTGAATGTTTACCACGCCATCAAGGAGGCTCGTATGTCACGAAAATTAATCAACCCCCCCAGCCTGCATCCGACGCCCGGCTTCAGCCACATTACCGTTGCCGAGCCGGGGACCATTGCCTATTTTGCGGGCCAGGTCGCCTTGGCGCCGGATTTTTCCATCATAGGGGGCGACGACCTGGGGGAGCAGACCAAGGCGGCCATGCGCAATATCGGGGTGGCGCTGAAGGCAGTGAACGCTACGTGGGACGACGTCGTCCGCCGCACGATCTATACCTTGCACCCCACCGAGTACGAAGTCATGACCGCGGCCATTGAAGAAATCCAGGGCAGCAAAAATCATCCGGCCCAGACGATTATCGGGGTGACCGGGCTGGCGGTGCCCGGATTGTTGATCGAAATCGAAGTAACCGTCCGGCTTCCTTCGTAAGCCGCCAAGCCTGAGCCAGGCCGCACGCGACAATCGCCGTGACGGCCTGGTCGGCGCATTTTCAGACCCGGAAAAGGCATAGGAGCGCAACCGTAATGCGAGCAGCAAGAATCTACAAACATGGCGGCCCCGAGGTATTTCAGGTTGAGGACGACGTTCCCATTCCAGCGCCTGGCCCCACCGACCTTCTTATCCGGCAAACACGCACGTCGGCCAATCATCGCGATGTCTGGATACGGAAAGGGCTTTCCGACGACACGTTTCAAATCGAGCTGCCCGCCATTCTTGGCGTGGATTTCTCCGGCGAAGTCGTTGAAGCAGGCAAGGACGTCACGCAGTTTGCCGTGGGCGACCGTATCGTGGCCAACCCGCAATTCGCCTGCGGGCACTGTTACGCCTGCCGGGGCCAGCGGCCGCAATACTGCATGAACGTGGACATCGCCAACGGCTCTTACGCGCAATACGCCAGGGTTCCCGAGGGCCAGGCGATACGTCTGGAAAAATCGGTAAGCGCCGATGCGGCGGCATGTTTCGCCAACACCTATATAACCGCCTGGGAAATGCTCATCAATCGGGCCAGGCTCACGCCGGAAGATACCGTGTTCATCTGGGCCGGAACGAGCGGTGTCGGTAGCGCTGCCGTGGACATCGCGAAACTGGTCAATGCAAAAATCATCACCACGGCCGGCCAGCCGCACAAGCTCGACATACTGCGGCAAAGAACGTCGGGGCTGGTGCTGGATCACCACAAGGACGACATCGTCGCCCAGGTCATGGAAGCCACCCACGGCGTGGGCGCCAGCGTCGTGGTGGAGCATACCGGCGCGGCCACGTGGGAGCGTTCCATGCTGCTTGCCGGCGCCGGTGCGCGAATCGTGAACGCAGGGCTGACGACCGGCCAGACGCTGAAAACCGATGCGGTCATCATGATCATCAAGCAGTTGAACATCATGGGCTACAGCCTGGGAACCATGGCGGGAGCCCGGGCGGCCGTATCCTTCCTGAACAGCGGCAGCCTTTCGCCATTGATCGGCGAAACCGTGCCTCTGTCCCGGATCGGCGATGCGCACCGATTGCTCGATGAAGGCGGCGTCGCCGGGAAGATACTGGTGAATCTGGAGGAGTAGCCGGCGCGATAGTGTGTTGCGCCCGGTTCGAACAGGCGCAATATGCCTTAAGTCGGGGATCGATCCGTATGAGCTTCAGCTTGAGAATAGAGCTGGGCTTCAGCTTGCAGCGAGGCAATCAGGTGCATTGAGAGCTGGGATTTGACGTAATTCCTTCTGAAGAATAATTGATATTCTTCAAACATGTCCATTTCGTCTATTTTCAGTACCGATATATCCCGGCCATACAGATCCGTGGAATTTTCTATGTACGGGACGATCCCGATAAAGTCTGTGTTCTTTATGAATGACAGCAAGGCAAACAGGGAGTCCACCCGGATATAGGGCATTGGGTTGCTCAGGCTCCGTCCGCGAAGTATCGATTGGATCTTTTCTCTCGCGTAGGACGAGTTCGAGCTGACGACCCACTGAGCTTGCGCGAAGTCAGACAGGGATTTCAGGCATTCCAGAGGATGGCCTTTCCTGACCACGATATTGACCCGAAGCTTCATCAAGGGTGTCGTTTCGACCGAGTCGGGAATAGGCTCGGTGGAGCGAGGCCCCACGATGAAGTCGAGTGAGCCGTCGATCAGGCGCGGCAGCAGCAAGCTGGGCATCCCGCCGATCAGATCCAGCTCGACGCCCGGATGTTGCTGCCTGAAGCGGGCTACCGCTTTGGGAACGATAAGAATCGACGGGATGGCCGATGCACCGATCGTTACATGGTTGACGTGCGATCCGGATAAGGCCTGTATTTCGTGCGTGGTTCGGATGATTTCGTTTTCGATCAGCCTGGCGCGTGAAAGAAACAATTCCCCCACGGGTGTCAAGCTGGTGCCGCGGGGATTGCGTTGAATTAAGGGGGCCCCGAGCGCGCTCTCAAGAGCTCTCAGCGATTTGGAAAGGGCGGGTTGCGAAAGTCCCAGGCGCTGGGCTGCAGCGCGCAGGCTACCATGATCCGCTATCGCCAGGAAATGCTGTAGATGATGAAAGTTGAGTGATAACTTTTGGTTCATTGGTTTACTCTTTTTGGCCTTGTTGGGACAAAATCCATTCGATAGACTCGTCAGCAATCAGTGAGATACAACCGATGGTTATCTCTCGGATGGTACAGGGGCAGGTGCCAGAACGAAAGAAGGGTTTTGCAAAAAAATGAACGGAACAGTCAAGCGTAAACTCGTACAGTCTGTCGGCGGCAGGGATTATGTCGTGGTGTCGGGACATGAAACTGCGACGCGTACCGCGCTCGATGTACTGCGGGATCAGGGGAATATCGTCGATGCCGCCATTGCGGGCGCCGCGGTGCTGTGCGGTGTGTTGCCTCATGCCTGCGGTGTAGGGGGTGATTGCTTCATCCTGCTGCACCAGGATGGAAAGTCGCACAGCTTGAACGGAACCGGACGCTCACCTGGCGGCTTGCCCGCGAATGTATCCGCCGGGCAATTGGCGGGTGGTGCGTTAAGTTGTTCGGTACCCGGCATGGTCGGGGCCTGGGAGGCACTCCATCGGCGTTTTGGCTCCCGTCCCTGGCGCGAACTTTTCAGCCCCGCCATTTCTGCCGCTCGGCGCGGTGTCGAGATTGCCGATGACTTTGCAAAGGCTCTGGACAGTCACCGGAAGCAGCTGGATGCCGACCCGGGTTGCCGACGGCTGTTCTTGTCGCCCGAAGCCCGGCCCGCATCGGCACGCGTCCTGATACAGCCTTGGCTGGCCGATACCTTCGACCTGCTGGCCAGAGAGGGGGCCAGAGCGTTGTACCGTGGTGAGCTGGGTCAGAGCCTGTGCAAGGTGGTGGCCGAGCTCGGTGGCGTACTTTCGCAGGGCGATCTGGCTGCCTATGAACCTGTTTGGGCGGTGCCCGCGCAATTCCGTTATCGCGGCCTTGATATATGCGTGCCACCACCCAACTCGTATGGCTTACTCATGCTGTTGCAGCTGGCGGCTTTGTCTTCAATATCGTTGGGCCGATGCGATTTCGATTCGGCTGAGCGTCTGCGGTTGTTGATGACCGCCGCGCGCCAGGCGATTGCCGTGGGAGCTCCCTTGTTGGCCGATCCACGGATCGTGGAGGCCGCCTACCCGCAGATGCCGCCGCCGATTCTGGTCGAGCAGTTGCGCGCCGCGCTAACGAGCCCGCTGGACTCCGGGTCGGGTACGGATTCATTACCGCCCTCGCATGGAACCGCGTTGATATCAATCGCCGACAAGCATGGCAATGGAATCACCATCATACAAAGCATTTTTACGCCATTCGGCAGCCATGTCGGCGACGCAAGCAGCGGCATCGTGCTGAACAATCGGCTGCTGGGGTTTTCCACCAACCCGGCCGATCTGAATTTTGCGGGGCCGGGCAAGCGGCCGGCGCATACGCTCAGTCCAGCCATGGCATTGCAGGATGGCAGGCTGCGGCTGCTTCTGACCACCCCCGGCGGGACGGGCCAGACCATCACGCTTGTCCAGATATTGACCGGCTTGGTCGATTACGGCCTGACTTTGGAACAGGCCACGCGCAGCGCCCGCTGGTCACTGGATTTACAGGGGAATCTGCTTGCCGAGCCGGGGATATCGCCCTCGATAATCCGGCAGTTGAACGCCGTGGGCTTGCCTGTGCGTGCGGCGGGCCCGGAACACCGCTTTTTCTTTGGCTCAGCGGAGTGCATTCACATAGGAGAAAACATGGAATTGACGGCAGTTGCAGATAATCGGCGCGATGCCTATGCGGGAGGTCAATGAATTGACTAACGAAAATCAGCCGGAAAACGGCATAAAGGTGTTCCGCAATGGCCATATCGTGACTGTGGACGACCATTTTTCCATTTGCACGGCGTTGGCGACTTGCGGCGACAAGATTCTGGCGATAGGCTCGGATCAGGAGCTGCAGGGGCTGGCCGATAAAGCGGCCCGGGTTGTCGATCTGGGCGGAAGAACCGTGGTTCCAGGACTTATCGACGCGCATGCGCACATGGATCGCGAAGGCTTGAAAGGCGTCTACCCCAGCTTGGCGGGGGCGCGATCCATTGACGATATTCTTGGACGTATCGAAGCACTGGTCAAGCAGGCCGAACCGGGCGAGTGGATAGTCACCATGCCCATTGGCGACCCCCCTTCGTATTGGGATCCTGTCAGCCAACTGAAAGAGGGCCGTTGGCCCACGCGCCAGGATCTGGATCAGGTCTCGCCTCGCAATCCGGTCTATATCCGGCCAATCTGGGGTTTCTGGCGACATAGCCTGCCGCTGGTTTCGATCGCCAATTCCCTGGCTTTGGAGCGTTGCGGTGTCGGCCGGACCACGGTTTCCCCCGCGCCGTCGGTCAGCATCGAAAAAGACGGCAGTGGCGAACCCACAGGGGTATTCGTCGAGCATACTTTCATGAGCATCGTGGAGCTGACCTTGATGCGCGAGGCGGGGCGCTTCAGCCGGCAGCAGAGGGTCGAGGCCATAGCCCGCGCAGCCTCCATTTACAACTCGTTCGGCACCACTAGCATCTTTGAGGAGCATGGCGCCGCCGGCGAGCTGATTGCGGCCTATGGCAACCTGCGCGACCAAGGCCGGCTAACCGTGCGCACCAACCTGCTGTTCAGCCCGTCCTGGAGCTCCGCCAGCGGTACGCCGCCCGAGCAATTGCTTGCAACCTGGGGAGGCTGGCTTGGCGGGCATGGCGTCGGCGACGATTATTTGCGTGTGGCGGGACTGTACGCGTTGCTGGAGCAAGATGGCGACGGCCCGCGGTCTCCGCTGGAAAATAGCCTGCGCGCGTCGGCCAACCCCTATACCGGTTGGGCAGGCTTCTATTTCGATGCGGGCCTCCCTCGCGAACATTTGAAGTCGGTCTTGATAGAGGCCGCGCGCAATAATATCCGGTGCGCTGCTTTGACTCCGGATATCCTGGATCTGTATGAAGAAGTCGACCGCATCGTGCCCATTCGGGATCAGCGGTGGATTATCGGACATCTAAGCGTGCTGACCAAGGAGCAGATTTCACGCATACGGGACTTGGGATTGGTCGTCACGACCCACACCAATCGGTATATTTGGCGCACTGGCGCCAAAATGATGGAATCCGTCGGACCAGGTAATGAAGCCACCATTTCCCCATTGGCCAGTCTGCAGGCGGCCGGGGTGCCCTTCTGCCTGGCCACTGACAACGTCCCCGTATCGTTGTTTCACCCTATATGGCATAGCATTGCCCGACTGGAGCGTACCGAGGGACGAGTCATCGCGCCTTCGGAAAAGATCAGCCGGCAGGATGCTTTGAGGGCCGCGACGATCCATGGCGCATACATCACGTTCGACGAGAAAGTGAAAGGCTCGCTGGAGCCGGGCAAGCTGGCCGACTTCGCATGCCTAGACAAGAATCTTCTGACCGTTCCGGAAGAGGAAATCAAGGACATCACCGCCGACTTCGTCGTCGTGGGTGGGGAGACTGTGTACGAACGTCCAGGGGAGAGCCGGCCATGAAAACGAAGACCTGGATTCCGGTCAATGCGGATCTGATCGGTGTGGCGGATGGGGCGATGCGGGTTACGACACCGGCCCTGCTGCTAGATCTGCAGGCGATGCGGGAAAACATCAGGTATTTGGCGGCCGAATGCTCGCGGCATGGGATGAAGCTGCGTCCCCATGCCAAGACACACAAATGCGCGGAGATTGCGCAGGAACAATTGGCTGCGGGCGCCGTGGGCATCTGCTGCGCCACTCCCCACGAGGTGATGGCCATGGCGCACGGGGGCATTGGCCCGATCCATTTGACCACGCCAGTGGGCCAGAGCCGACATTTCGAACGGTTGGCGGCTTTGCATATGGACGGTGCAGACCTGATGATCGCCGTCGATCATCCCGATCAGTTGTCCCGGTGGAAAGTGGCGCTGGCCAACGCCACGCGGCCGCTGCCCGTTTTGGTGGACATCGATATCGGCATGGGCCGCACCGGCGTCACTAGTGCTCAGGCGGCCATTGATCTGGCGCGATCGGTCCGGCAGTCCGGCTGCTTTCGCTACGCGGGTGTTCAGGGTTATTCGGGTATGGTCCAGCACATCAATAGTTATGTTGAACGCCGCAAGGTCTATGGCAGACAGCTCGATTTTCTGCAGAGCGTACTGGACGCATTGAGGCAGGCCGGCCTGGGGCCGGACATTATCAGCGGCGGCGGCACCGGGACATTCGGCATTGATGCGGAACGAGGTATTTTTACCGAATCGCAGGCCGGTTCCTACATTTTCATGGATGTGGAGTACAACGAAGTCCAGCTTTTTCAGGCTGGCGACAATCCCTACAAAACTTCCCTGTTATTACGTACCAGTGTCGTCAACAATAAAGTTCCGGGGCAGCTCACCATCAATGCCGGATTCAAGAGCTTTGCCACCGATGGGCCTCTGGCGAAAATCAATATGCCGAGCGACCATGACGATCGGTATGAGCTTTATGGGGATGAGTTCGGACGCATCGTACTGGGCGGCAGCGGGGCCGCCTCTTCGCACCTTGTGGGAGAGTACGTCGATCTCGTGACGCCGCATTGCGATCCGACAATCAATCTTCATGATTGTTATCACGTTATCGAAGAGGGCAAGATCACGGATATCTGGCCCATCATCGCACGTGGAACATTGTAGTTCCCGCCATAACCAGAAGACGCTCAGATCTTGAATTCGAATAGAGGAGACCAACATGCATATATGCGTTATGAAAAAATTCCGCTCTGCCAGTCTGGGGGCGCTGTTCGCCGTCTTGTCGTTTGCGCCCATGCTGGCATCGGGCAAGGTGCTGCCGCTGCCCCAGAAAGTGCAGGTCAATATGACCCATGTGCCGTCGTTTGGCTATGCGGGCCTGTATGTGGCTGTCGAGAAAGGATATTTTGCAAGCCGGGGCTTGGACGTCCGGCTCAGCATTGTGCGGGGCGGCGACACCACGTACCAGGTGGCTGGCCAAACCATAGAGTTTTCGGGCGGGTCGGCGGATTCCGCCTTCTTCAATAGTCTGCATCGCGGCATGCCGCTTGTGCTGATCGGATCATTGGCGTTGAATGGGCGCGATGAGTCCAATAATCCCATCGTAGTCCGAAAAGACTTGTATGATTCGGGCAGCATCACCAGCATTGCGCAGTTGAAAGGGCGCCGCGTTGCCAATCTGGCGCCAGGCGGCATTGCCGAATATCTGCTAAGCCTGGCTTTGGCAAAAGCCAAGCTGACCGTTTCCGATCTGCACCTGGTGACTCCCATGGGTTTTTCCCAGATGGTCGAAGGTTTTTCCACCAAGGCGATTGAAGCGGCCCTGCTGGCGGAGCCGTTTGCAACGCTATCGGAGCAGCGTGGAGACATTGTCCGCTTGTCGACACACCACGACCTTGGCGAACAAATGCTGACGATCAAAACCACGAGAGACTATGCGAAAGCGCATCCCGAAGTGGTCGAGAATTTCTTGATAGGCTACTTGATGGGTGCACGCGACTTGCGGAAAAACGGCTTTTACACCCCCGAGAACCTGGCCATTATCCAGAAGTACACGAAGCTTGATCCCCAGGTTATCAAGAAGGCCGTTTTACCGGATATTCCTCCGGATGCCGCGCTGAACACCAGCAGCCTCATGAGGCAGCAGCAATATTACCTATCCCGAGGCTATATCAAGTCAAAGTCCAAATCCAATCCTCTTCTCGCTCCCGATACGTTCATCGACACTTCTTACCTGAAAGAGGCTCTGGCGACGCTCGATGCCAAGTAAGACGTAAGTCGGGGAGCCTTGCGCTGGCGATAATCAACTTCGTTCGCGCGGCGCTGCAATCGAAATAGGCGTGTCAACATGAAAATTAAGATAGAGAACCTTGATAAAACGTTTTGGACAAAAAAGGGAGGGGGCGTCAAGGTTCTGGACAATATTAGTGTCAACGTGGACGACGGCGAGTTTCTTTGCATTGTCGGCCCCAGCGGATGCGGAAAAAGCACGTTGTTGCGGATAATGGCCGACCTGGAAACCTACACCTCCGGGAACATCAGCATCCGCCATGACGACCGATCCAGGGCGGTGACGTCCATGGTGTTCCAGGAGCATGCTCTGTTTCCGTGGATGACGGTGCTTCAGAACGCCGGTTTTGGCTTGGAGATGGCCGGAGTTCCCTTGGTAAAACGCAACGAGCTGGTCCGCTCGTTTCTACAGAAAGTCGGCCTGGCTGCTTTCGAGGACTATTATCCGTCGCAGTTGTCGGGTGGCATGCGCCAGCGCGTCAGCCTGGTAAGGGCTTTTGTGAACAATCCCGAAGTTTTGTTGATGGACGAGCCGTTCGCGGCGCTGGACGCTCAGAACAAGATCATGCTGCAGCGTGAGCTTGTCCAGATATGGGAAGAAAACAAGAAAAGTGTGGTCTACATCACGCATAGCATCGACGAAGCCATATTTCTAGGGGATCGCATAGCTATCATGGGCAGCGCTCCGGGGCGTATATCGGAAATTATCGACGTGCCTTTTCCGCGGCCTCGCGATACGTTCGATATCCAGGCGGAGCCGGGCTATGCCGATATGGCGCACCATATTTGGTCTATGCTCGAAGCCGATATCCGCAAAGCGCAACACTCGGAGAGCTGATTCATGAGAAAAGACAAACCCCAACGCATCAGCATAGCCGCGCAAGAGAGGATAATCGGTGTTTTGTCGCCTGTTATCCTGTTGTTGATCTGGCAATTGCTGGGCACTTTTGGCGTGCTCGACCAGCGTTTCGTTCCTACACCCTCGAGCATTGCGAAAACCGCGTACGAGATGACGATGGACGGTACGCTGATGGTCAATTTGAAAGCCAGTTTCATTCGGATCGGTAGCGGCTTCGCCATTGGTTCCGTCATCGGAGTCGCGCTCGGCGTCTTGATGGGGCTGTCCCGATGGCTTCGTGCCGCGCTCGATCCCGTCGTGGCCGCCGTTTATCCGATTCCAAAGATCTCATTACTGCCCTTGGTCATGGTGTTCTTTGGCCTGGGAGAAGCGTCCAAGATCTTCATCATTGCATTTGCCGTCGTGTTCATCGTGCTCATCAACACCATGGCTGGCGTCATGTCGATCAGCGATATCTATTTCGACGTCGCCAAGAACTATCGCGCCTCGAAAATCAAACTATTTCTCCGGGTGGTCATTCCTGGGGCGTTGCCATCCATTTTCGTCGGTTTGCGGCTTGCCATCGGCGTCGCGTTGATACTGATCGTGGCGGCGGAGTTCGTGGCCGCGCAGGCCGGCATCGGATATCTGATCTGGACCTCCTTCGAGGTGATGCATATCGAGGAAATGTTTGTCGGCATCATCTTGATCACTTTGATCGGCCTGGTGACGACGTTCATCCTCAAGGAAATCGAGCGGCGGGTGCTGCCGTGGAAATGAGTCGCTCTCGCGCGGCCGCAAGAATGAGACGACAAAAAGGCGAATTGTCATTTTTTGACAATTCCCAACGGCCAGGCATGTTAAAACTGAAGCCCAGGGCATGACGATTCTTTGCGGTTCCAGCAGGTGGAATGCTCGGCTTTGGCCTCGCTGGAATGAAGGCGTATCAGCCAGCATCCGCTTCCAAGCGCCTCTACGTTCTTGAAAAGAGGCGAAGCAGACACGAAGCCTGAATTTGGCGGAGTCCGGTCGGTTGAGGCGCCTTCGATACTTTCTCATATCGTATTCTTTTGGCTTTAGGATTGTAAAAGCTTTCGACGCTAAGCCTTGGGCCGGTCGAGGTACGCGATGTGGCGGGTATACGGCCGCTCTGGCTCTATGCACTCATTCGCCGTGGTGGTTCGGGCACATGAGCGCTAACAGATACTTACACGCTTATAATTTGTGTTTGGACATATAGGATAAGCTTCCAGCCGCGACAACTTATAAATTCGATCGTGTAAATGTTTCATAACTGCGTGTATTTAACTCATTGGTGGCAACGCACGGAATTTCTGATGCTTAACATCATGGACAGGAAATCATAAGAAGAATGGAAACATTTGGCCAACGGGTGCGTGAAGTCCGGGTGCGCTATGGCTGGACGCAAAAAGAACTTGCATTGGCAAGTGGGTTGACGCAAAGCGCAATAGGAAATTATGAAAGCGGACAGCGTACAGAACCCACCAGTGCAGCCCTCATCAAGCTGGCTCGCGCGCTGAAAGTAACACCGGAATGGCTGAGACAGGGCTCGGGGTCGGTGAAGAAGTCCGACAATGATGGGCTGCGCAAACCGTCGAAGGTAAAAGACCGCGATGCATCGACGATGGTCTGGCCTTTTCACGGGGTAAGCTTCGAGGAATTCATGGCTCTGTCTCCGGCTGAAAAGCGGATACTGGGCTCTATGGTGGAAACGTTTATCCGATCACGCCGCGCGTGACGACGATATTGTTCAGCGCGCCAAGATATATCAGGTTATTCTAGCGACGCCCATGAGCGGCGGGCCTCTCTTGGCAATTTAGGCCCGACTTGGCGACAAACTCTTTGAATTTTGAAGGATCACCGGCTCGATTGATCCCATGAGCAAGTAAAAAATAAACACAGTTGTGTTTATTTTTTACTTGGATACGGTTAACATCACTGAATTACTCGTACAAAAACGTCATGCTGTCCACCACCTTTTGAACGAAAAATGGAACCTGAGAAGCATATACCTTATTTCTATGCAAGACGGTTTGATGAGACGATATACGAAGCCGCAAAACGGAACGAAATCGATGCGATGCCTCTATTATCCGCGCTTGAATCCTCGCGTACCCTCGCATGCGGTGTAGCTTCGCTGCTGAGCGTTGTGCGCAATCATGGGCTGTCTGAAGATGGGAGCAGCGAAAATTCGTTGATTGACCACATACAGACCGATGATCTTATCTCGCTGTGCATTGAATCCATGACCTTATTGAATACAAAGATAGAAATCCTGGCGGACAGGCTTTCATCGGAACACCAAGGAAAATAGGCGTATAGGAAGCAATATAAGAACCGGCTCAGGCGACTGCCGGCGTATATAGCGCATTATGGTCTTTCAGCCTCGTCGCCTGCGAAGACATAGCCTTGCCCCCTGATGCTGCGTATGGGCAAATGAATTGCGTGTGCGGCAGCCTTTCGCCTGAGTCTGCTGATCGCGACGTCCAGGCCTCGGGTGATCTTGCCACTGTGCGGATCGTACGATGCGCCTTGTCCGATACGGGTCAGTGGATCTTTGGGGCTACTGAGAAACTGAACCATGATCTTTCGTTCCGAACCGTTCAACTCCATCCGTGCGCCGTTGGGCGCCACCAGAATCCGGTCGTTATTCTCCAGATGCCATTGAATTGCGGAGGCGGGCCTGAGCGCTGCCTCGGCGGTTCCATCGCTTTGACTCCGGTTTGCCTGGGCCATCGCATGGGGAACGGCATCATTCTTTTGAGGCACGTCTTCCGCTTGCATGCGGCGTTTTGAAGCCAGCAGTGCCGCCATCAGCTCGAGCGATTCGGGCATGGCTTCAACACAGGCATCGGCACCGGAAAGCATTGCGCCCACGCGCGACAGTCGATCCAGAGCATCCGCAATCACGATTATGCCAGCGCGGGGAAAGGCCAAGCGCAATTGAGCGACGGCGAGATGAACATTGACTCCCTCGGCCTGCAGGGTGATCAAGATGGCTGTGTCGGGAGGCAAGGATGCGCATGCGGCCGTTACGCTGGGGTAGACGGAGACGGTAAAGCCGAATGCCCGGAGGTCGTCGGCATGACGCGCTGCATTTCCTGGTTCGAGCGCCAGGTAAGCGACTTCCAGGTTGCCTGAATGCGCGGCCAGGCTGGCAAATGTGTAAGGCGCAACATGCGCGGCCAAACTGGCGAAGGTATACGGCGTAGCCAGAGCCGGCCTTCCCCTTTGCGCCATTTGGCCCTCGAGGCTCTTCTGCATTGAAGAGGCTATGGGGCCTCCTTCGAGGATTCCCTTCCTTTCATTCCCTTCGTTCCCGACGGCGTGTGGCTGCATCGCAACACTCTCCCTTTAAAACACAATTGTGTTTATAATTTAAACACGCTGAAACAAGGCGAGACAAGGAAATTTATTCAACTTATTGATATTAAATAATAAATTATTAAATTTCTATCACGTGCCGATATCAATTTAACACACTTGTTGACTTCAAATAACCAAGCATCCACATGCGCATGGGAGCGTCCGATGTCCGACTTCACTGTATCTAAAACCACGCCCGCCGTCGCCATGTCGGCACTGGCAGCCGCTTTGCTCGTTGTGTTTCCGTCCGCGCATGCAGAGCCGGTGTCTCACAATGTCGTGGCCAGCGGCTGGGAGCATAAGACGCTTCAAAGTCATAAGTCCTACAATTCCCTGGAAGCCAAGCGCGGTGGGAAAATCAGTGGCAAAAACGTCAGCGTGAAAGGCCGGGCGGGCAATCTCGTCAATGCCAATAGCGGTGGCGAGATAAATTTGCAGAATGCCGACATCGAGGCTAGCCGCGCGCAGCACGGGCATAACACGCAGCAAGGGCCCGCGGTCAGCGCAACCGGAGATAGCGGTCGCGGCCGCCATGGCCGTGATAGCGTGGTGACGCTCGACGGCGGCAAGGTCACGACCTACAACAGCAATTCACCGGCTTTGAGGGCCAGCCAGCGAGGCGGGGAAATCCATGCCGACGGAACGAAACTGCACACTTACGGCTCCCAAAGCGACGTTGTTCAGGCGCTTGATGGCGGAAAGGTTACTTTACGCAGGACGGAAATCACGAGTGAAGGCAAGCGCTCCGATGGCGTAGAGGTCTCGGGGCGGGGCTCTTCCGTTACCGTTGACAGGTCGCGCATTTCGACTCGCGGCGAAAGCTCGGATGGGGTGAGCGTAGGCAGCGGAGGCGTTGCATTCATTGAAAAATCGGGCATCCAGACGAATGGGCGATCCGCCGACGGTGTCGATGTCTCGGGGCGGGGCTCTTTCGCTGCTGTTGACAGGTCGCGTATTTTGACTCGCGGCGAAGATTCGGATGGGGTAAACGTAGACAACGGAGGCGCTGCACTCATCGGGAAATCGAGCATCCAGACAAGTGGGCGATCCGCAGACGGTGTCAAGGTCTCGGGGCGGGGTTCCTCCGTTGCCGTTGACAGGTCGTACATTTCGACTCGCGGTGAAAATTCGGATGGAGTGAGCGTAGGCAACGGAGGCGTTGCATCCATTGAAAAATCGAGTATCCAGACAAATGGGCGATCCGCAGACGGCGTAGTGGTATCCGGGAAGCACTCCCGGGTCGTGGCGGATTCCATTCATGTTTCTACCAAAGGGAGCAATTCCACGGGGTTGAAAGTGGAGGATGATGGTTCCCTGTGGCTGAGCCATGGCGATGTGGAATCGAAAGGCAGGGATGGCAAAGGCATCGCGGTCGATGATCGCGGCAATGCCTTGGTCGTGGGCAGCAATGTATCGGTAAGCGGTGAGCGCGGGATCGCGCTTGATGTTGATGGCAGGGGCAGTCATGCGGTCGTCCTGGGCTCCAGCCTGCAAAGCAGCGGCAGGAACGGCCAGGCCGTGCTCATCGAAAACGGTGGCGATGCAATAGTCGCTGGCTCGACCATCACCGCGAAGGGGCTTGGGGTTGGGGTCCAGGGCGAAGATAGTGCGTTCGTCGGGATAGGTGTCGATGTCGCGGTTGAGTCCAGCGGACGGGATCGCTACCACCAGAATCCCGCGACCGGAATTCTGGTGGAAGACAAAGGGAAGGCGCTGCTCGTTGGCGGGAGCGTTCAGGCCAGTGGCCGTGGGGCAACTGGCGTTGTCGTCAGTGGCAGCGGTTCGTTGTTCTCGGCTTTCGGTACAGAGATCGATGCCGCCGGGAACGATTCCACCAGCATGCGGATAAGCAAGGGCGCGAATGCCATTTTGGTAAATAGCCAGGTTCAGGGAAGCGGCGAGGGCATCGACGTCAGCAAGGGCGCTCACCTGGGCGTCATCGGCGGCTCGGTTGCGGCCACCGGTTCACATGGCGTCGCCGTGTCTATCAGTGGGAACGACAGCGCTGCCGTCATGATGGGCACCGATTTGACGGCTGGCGGCCGTGATGGGGTCGCCGTTGATGTGCGCGGCGCGGGCCAGGCTTATCTGAAAGACTCCAACCTGAATGCAAGAGGAGTAGGCCTGCAGGCGGACGGTAGAGGCACTTCCGTTGTCAGCGTGGGCAGCACCATTGTGGCGGGCAGCGACAGCGAACCCAACGTACGCCGTTTCCGTTCGGATCCGTCGGTAGGCGTGGCTGCCAGCAATGGCGCCAAAGTCGCCCTGATCGGCGGCAGCGTCGAGGCTCTTGGAGACGGCAGCGTGGGAGCTCGCGCTGCGGGTGCACGTATATTGGCCGATGGGGTGGACATCAGTGCCTCAGGGACAAACGCCACGGCGGTGCTTGCCCAACAGGCTGAAACAAGCCATGGGCATGGCCGGGACAGGCATGCCTTGTCCTCGCAAATCGCCGTGATTGGTTCGACGGTTTCGACAACCGGCGCCGGGGCCGTGGCTGTAAAGGCAAACGGCAAGCGAAGCGCGGTTTTCGTTGATGACTCGACGGTGACCACCGCTGGCCAGGGAAGTTATGGAGTCGTGTCCGAAGACGGCGGCAAGGTTGTCCTGAATAACAGCACGGTAAACGTGTCGGGCGAGGGAACCGCGGCAGCTCGCGTGCAATCCGACACATCCTGGCACAACCGCGAGGTCTCCGGTCTCTATGTCAACGGCAGCGACTTGACCGCCGCCGGCGAGAACTCGGCCGGTATCGAACTGCAAAACAGCGGCAATGTGTACCTGAAGGACAGCACCGTAAGCGCCACTGGAGCGAGCTTGGCGTCGAAGCTCGATCGGGGCTACCAGACTCAAAACATCGTGGTCGGCAGCGGTGCTACCTTGGTCGACAACAACGGCACATTGCTGCAGGTCAACCGCAGTGGCGACAGCGGAAGCAGCAGAGTCAATCTTGACTTGCAGGACGGCTCCGTCACGGCCGGCAACATCATCGACGATCTAGGCTCGGCTCTTTCTGGTAACGGGGGAACCTATGTCAATCTCGGCGCCCTGGCTTCCTATGACGGCAAGATGATCGGCGTACGCGATGTTGCTACCAATGGTGGAAATCAAAAGATCCATTTCGAAGGCGGCAGCTCGATCGGAAGTCTTTCCATCGACGGAAAAGCGGTTACCAGCGGCGGAACGATCGATCAGAGGATCATTGCCACGGGAGACGTAACCGTCGACGATGCAACGCTAGGCGGCAATTGGGCGATCGGCGGCAAACTGACCAGTAAAAATGGCGGGATCATCAAGCCCGGCAACTCCGTCGGCATAATCAGCACCAATAGCATCGACTGGCAGCCAGGCTCTATCTATCAGGCGGAGATCAATGAAGCCGGCAAATCGGATCTGCTTGAAGTGACGGGTTCGGGTGTGGCGAATATCGCCAACACAGGTCTTGTCGTATCGGAAGAGAATGGCCAAGGCCGTTTTCGTTTGAACCACGACTATACGATATTGACCGCGGTGGGCGGGGTGGACGGTGAATTTGCAAGCGCCAACTGGACAGGAACCGCGTATCCCCTTATTTCAATGGATACGCTGTACTCGAACAACGCGGTCGCTGTCCGGATGGGGGTCAACCGCCAGGCTTTGAATACGATGGGTTTCACCCCGAACCAGCGTTCCGCTGGCTTTGGCGCCGCTTCGGTGGCAGGCGCAAATGCAACGGCCGACGAAGCATTCTTTTCCTCGGACCCCACGCGAGCCTTTGATCAACTCTCCGGTGAGGTGCATGCGACCGCCAGGTCCCTGGTTTTTTCGGACATGCTTTCCACCAATGCTGCGCTGCAGTCTCAAATGCGCGTAAACCTTGGAGCAAGGATGCAGCCGGGCGATTTGACGGTGGCGGACGACGGCACGCCGTCAACCACGAAGCCAAAATCCAGTGCCTATCCGGTTTGGGTGCGCCTCAATGCAGCTGGCATTGACCTCGATGGCGATGGCAACACGGCGTCGGCGCACTATACGACGACACGGCTCCTGGTCGGCGGCGATGTGGGAATTGCCGGTGGTTGGCGGTTGGGTGCCGCCGGTGGCATAAGCTCGGGTGATTTCACCATCAAGAATCGCAGTTCCGATGGCACGCTGGGCAACTACACTTTCGCCTTGTATGGCGGCAACAGCTGGAAGCTTGGCATGGGCAAGTTGAATTTGCTGCTGGGCGGTGGCTATACCCGGAACGATGTGGAAACGAACCGTAATGTAACTCTTGGCGCAAGCCAGAAGCTGAGCGCGAGTTACCACGGTTCGACGTGGCAGCTTTTCGGAGATCTTGGCTATGCCATTCCGTGGGGCGAAGCCAACAACGTCGAGCCCTATGTCAACATCAGCTGGTTCGACCAGCGCATGAACGGATTCAACGAGTCGGGCGGCGATGCGGCGCTTGGTTCAAGCGCAAGCACGGCATCGCTTTCGAGCTATACCCTGGGCTTGCGCTCGGCATTGACCTTCCCCAACAAGGCTAAGGCGCTTACGATACGCACCGACCTTGGCTGGCGCCACGCGGGAGGCGATCGCTCCCCGACCCGGTCCATGAGCTTCATCGAAGGCGCCGGCGGCGTGTTCTCGATAGCCGGCGCGCCGATAGCGAAGGATAGCTTTCTCGCAGGTCTCAGCGGCGAGGTTACCTTGGGGAAATACCTTGTCATGGGGCTTAGCTACCACGGAGAGTACGGTTCGGGCTATGCCGACAATGCCGGTTCTCTGTATATGAAAATGCGATTCTAAAGTCCGATCCGATAGGCGCGCTGGAGAAGACGCGGTTCGCGCTCTTCCCCGCGCTGCTTATGAGAGTCCGAAACGATGCTTCCCTCCCGCCTCGCTCGCTTTAGTACTCCTGAACGACCCTTGCCGTCGTGCGCTACGGGTTTGGCCGAATTCTTCGAGCGAGCCACGGTACCCGAACGCTCGTCCATCCTGAGAGCATTTAAACGAAAGCCTATGAAAGATATCCAAGATCCTACATTTCCAGAAGCGGATGCGGCCTTGTCTCTTCCAGAGACGAGCCGCTCGAGAACCGAGGCCGAAAAACTACTATTGCGAATGCGCATTTCCCAGAAATGCCGCTACAACGCATCCGTGCGGCTACGCCGCTCTTATCGTTTCCGGCTTTTCACATCGATGATGTTCGCCGTGGGGTTGATGGTCATCCCGTTGTTGCAGAACTCCCCGATTAAACTGGGATTCAGCGCTCCAGTGATGGCCATGGTGCAGGTTTTGTTGGCAGTTGGAATACTCGTATTCACCGTGATTGCGGGCAAAGCTGGATTCGAGATTCGGGCGGATCGTCTCAATCAGGAAGGAGACGCTCTGAAGGAGGCCAGCCGCCGCTTGACGAGATACATGGCCGCAAACTCCGATCTCCACCTTGAGGATTATCACCGCGAGTATGCGATTCTGACATCGGGAAAGGAGGCCCATTCGCGCTCGGATTATCTTATGGCGCGCATTGAAATGGGGGATGAGTTTCCAATGTGGACAGGGAAACGCGTATTGCTGCGCACGCTCCTGGTCATCTCCGCCGTGTCGAATTACGTTATTCCTCTTGCCTTGATTCTGATGGAGGTGGCGTTTATTTCGGACATGCTTACCCTCTCCACATTTTATCCAGGAGTATTGCATCTTTCCATCGTGCCGCATTGACGGGGAAGGTGTCGTCGATGATAGGTTTTATGCGTCGCTATTTTTCCTCCGACATGGCAATCGATCTTGGAACTGCCAATACGCTGATCTATGTCAGAGGAAAGGGTATCGTGCTCGACGAACCATCGGTGGTAGCCATTCGCCATGAAGGTGCGACAAGCGGCGGCAGGAAAGTCATTCAAGCGGTCGGCAGCGAAGCCAAACAGATGTTGGGGCGGGTGCCTGGCAATATCGAGGCCATCCGTCCCATGAAAGAGGGGGTCATAGCGGACTTCACGCTTACTGAACAGATGCTCAAGCAATTTATTCGGAAAATCCACCCCCGCAATCTTTTTGCTCCAGGTCCCCGCATTATCGTTTGTGTGCCAGGGGGCTCCACCCAGGTTGAGCGGCGGGCCATCCGCGAGTCCGCCCTGGGAGCGGGCGCCTCGTTTGTTTATCTTATCGAAGAGCCCATGGCCGCGGCCATAGGCGCCGGATTGGCGGTGTCCGACGCCAGCGGCTCCATGGTCGTCGACATAGGTGGCGGCACGACCGAGGTGGCCGTGATTTCGCTGGGCGGCATGGTCTACAAGGGGTCGGTCCGGGTGGGTGGAGACAAATTCGAAGAAGCCATTGTCAAGTACATCCGGCGCAACTACGGAATGCTCATTGGTGAACCCACAGCCGAGCTTATCAAGAAGGAAGTCGGTTCGGCATTCCCGGGCTCCGAAGTTCGCGAGATTGAAGTCAAGGGCCGCAACCTGGCAAAAGGCGCGCCACGCAGCTTTACCGTGTCATCCAACGAAATCCTTGAGTCGCTTACTGAGCCGCTGAACCAGATCGTTTCGGCGGTCAGGATCGCGCTGGAGCAAACTCCGCCCGAACTGGGCGCCGATATTACCGACAAGGGAATCGTCCTGACGGGTGGCGGCGCGCTGCTGCGCGGCCTCGATCGGCTGCTCCAGGAGGAAACGGGCCTGCCGGTAGCTGTGGCCGAAGAGTCCTTGACCTGCGTGGTAAGGGGCTGCGGCCAGGCCCTGGATCATCTTGATCGGCTCAGCGAAATTTTCTTGAAGGATTGAATGGGGCGTTTTCCAGCCGAGGCACGCATGAAACTCACAAATACTCGTCCGTCTAGTCGCGAACATTGCCTGGAAGAAAATTCGCGACGGCTCATATTGGTGCGCATTACGAATTTGAACGAGTTCTTGGCTGCTTATGGCTCCTCTGCCAATTTTGATATTGCGCGTTTCATAAGTGTTCAGCTGAAGACTGTAGGAATCCAGGAATCCGCGGTTGTTTTAGAAGGGCCGCATGTTTTCATTGACCTGGAAGCTTGCCGCGATGTCGACTTTTCTTGCCGAGATGTGTTTTGTGAGCGCATAAATGCCGTTCTATCTTTTGGGCCGGTTATGTGTGCTGAAGAGGAAGCGTTTCTGCGGGTTGAAACGACATTTATCAATGTAAGAGATAAGGGTTTTTTTCTGGGGAATGCCTATGATCCCTCCCATTTGAATGGCAAAGCCTGGATGAGGCTGGGGCTCGATGGCCGTAATAAGCAAAAAAGCGCTTATAAAGCAGATATGGCGCGTGCGCTGAGCCTATTTTCCAAGTTGTCGGCCAGAACGCTTGTCTTGGCATTCCAGCCTGTTGTGTCCACCCAAAATAAAAGCTTGACCATCTATTGGGAGTGTCTCTTGCGGCACTGGGAGGATTCCTCCCCCTCAGGATTCACCACTTGCGCGATCAGTATTGCAGCACTCGAACGCCTAGGATTGGTTGGCAGGATAGACCGCAGCATTCTCTGGAGCACATTTGATGTGCTGGTAAAGCATCCTGAAATAAGTCTAGGCTGCAATATTTCAGCGCAGTCATTACAGTTCGATTGTTGGTGGCGTTTGATATTTGAGGAGCTTTCGGCACAGCCGGGCGTTGCGTCGCGACTGGTCATCGAAATTACCGAGACAAGTGCCATTTCTCAAGATGATGAAGCAATAGCGCTCCTGCAGACCCTTAAGACCCTGGGTTGCAAGATAGCCGTGGATGATATGGGTTCTGGCTATAGCACCCTGGATTTCGTCGTTCGTTCACATCCCGATTTCGTCAAAATAGACAAGGCCTATCTGGATCCGACTATGAGCGAGAGGATGTCGTCTTCGCAGGGCGTTTTGCGTAACCTTACCCAACTTTGCGCCAACCTGAGCCCTTGTGTCATCACCGAAGGGATCGAATCGGAACGAGACCTGACAGAAGCCGTGGAAGCAGGAGCACATGCACTCCAAGGGTACCTTTTGGGAAGACCTTATGTTGTGCCGTACTGGCTAAATGGCCCAATCGTCGTGCGTGACGCCTTTGAGCTTGGGCATCCCAGCCATGCAGGGCGCTGATATTAAGGCAACTCGATGCCGTATTTCCCGGGTGCGATGACGCCGTTGGGATCCAGGGCCTGCTTGATGGCGGAGCAGGCGTCGACGATGGCGGGCATGCGGTGCTCGTGATGAAGCTTTTGGTACCTTGTCGGCGCACGTCCCACCGATAGCCCGCGGCTGGCGTAGCATTCCGACAGGGCGCGGTAGCAGGCGTCGGCGCGTGCCGCCTCGTCGGGATCGCGCCGGTTGAAGACCAAGGTGTGGATGCTGCGGGCAAAGCGCGCGCCGCATACGTTCGAGACCAGGTACTCCATGCCGTGTTGCTCGCAGATTGCCCGGGCCTGCCGCTGGAAGCTGTCGGCGATGTCGCCGATCATGGGCGTGCCCGGCAGAAACCAGGCGGTGCCGCCGCCCGGCCGCCATTTGAGCATGCGCAATTCACCGTCGCAAGGTTTGCCGTAATAGTTTTCGCGAGCCACTTCAAGGGCCGGTATTCCGTCGGCTTCTTCAGGGGGGACGTAGCGGATCTTCGAAGACTTTGCGAAATGGGCGCGCAGGCGATTCAGTTGCGGGGCGACGGCTTCCTTGCTGGCCCCGTAGAGCGCGCCGGAAATATTCCATGCTCCCAGCCCGTGTTTTTTCCGCAAATCCCGGCGGGCTTCATCGCTGATCTGCCTGGCGCCCGATGTGGCGGCGTATTCGGGATTCACGTCTTCAGCGGCTATGAGGTACAAGTCGTTGACGACGCGTATCAAGGTCGGCACGAAGTTGTTTTGTTTCAGCGGCCGAACCAGTTCGATGATTTCGGCAAGATCGCCGTCATCGGGCGCGTCGAAGAAAAACGGCTCGATGTGGGGCGGCCGGGGCATCAACCACATTCCGGCGCGGGTGGCGATGCCGTAGTTGGATTGCGCGAACAGGCCATCCAGGGCGGGCCCGAAACTGTACTTCGAAACATGCCAGTTCAGTCTTTCGTCGGCCCGCAGCCCGCCGTCGCCGGTGCGGATGATTTCGCCATTGCCGAGCACGATTTCCATGCCGCAGGTCATGCCGAAGTGGTCGGCCGCCGGCCCTTGGCCGCCGCCTTTGTCCAGCGCATTGCCCAGCAGGCTGCCTTGGGGCGGCCCCGCGGTGGGCGATATCATCAGTTTGCTGTTGCGGTTTTGCAGTTCGTCGTACATGGCCTGGAAGCTGACGCCCGGCTCGATCACGCAATAGCCCAGGGCTTCGTCGATTTCCAGGATGCGGTTCATGCGCCGGCCCAAATCGACGACCACCTGGCCGGCGTGCATGGGCGACTTGGTACCCAGGCCGATGTTCAGGCCCGTGCTGACGGGAAAAAGCTCGATCCGATGGGTGTTGGCGGCGCGCACGATTTTCTGCACATCGTCCGTGGAACCGGGGTAGATCACCGCCGATGGGGGATTGTCGGGGCCGGGCAGGGTGTGTTCGCCGTAGCGCTGCAAGGTATCGGCGTTGGTCGTGATGGCTTCGGGGCCGAGTTCATCGGCGACGAGCCGGGCAAATGCCTCGAAGCCGGGTTGTGTAGCGTTGGATAATGGAGTCATGATGGTTCACCAGAGCAAGTCGGTGGTTGCGGATTCGGAAACCGGTTCGGCCGTCGAGGGCGCCTCTTCGGAGAGCGCGGGCGCGGGCTTTTCCATCGGCTGGAATGACTCCAGGCCTCGCGGCGCCGGGCCGCCCGTCGCCCAGTCGATCAGTTGCACGACGTGCGCAATGGGAGTCTCGGCATATAGGGAAATCTGTATCAGGCACCCCATGTTGCCGGCGGCAATGACGTCGGGATTCGTGGCCCGGATATTGTCTGTTTTGCGTTTACCCAGTCTTTGCGCGATTTCGGGTTGCAGGATGTTGTAGGTGCCGGCCGAACCGCAGCATAAATGCGCCTCGGCGATGTCCATGACGACGAAATCGGCTTTTTTCAGGATGGCCCGCGGCTGCGCCGTGATTTTCTGGCCATGCTTGAGCGAGCAGGAGTCGTGGTAGGCGACGCGTGCGCCCAGGTGTCCGCTGCTCAGAGGCAGTGGCATTTTGGCCAGAAGCTGGGTGATGTCCATGCAGGCGCGTTCCACGCGGGCGGCCAGCTCCAGGCGCAGGGGATCGTTCGCAAACAAGTCGCGATAGTGGCTGATGACCGAGCCGCAACCGGAGGTCGTCACGACAATGGCGTCGATCTGGTTGCTGGAAAGCAGAGCGTCCCATTGCTCGATCAATATTTCGGCCTGGCTCGTGGCTTTTGCCGTATCGCCCAGATGCAGGCTCAATGCGCCGCAACAGGCGCTGCCCAGCCCGGAGTCCACCACCTGCACGCCCAGCCGCGCCAGCAACCGGCGCGTCGCGTCGTTGATTTCTTCGCCAAGGACGGATTGCGCACAGCCATCCAGAAGGGCCACTTTTTTTATGGGGGCGCTTGCGGAGGCGGCCGTCTCCGGGAAAGACGACGTTTTGTCTTTTGCGCGCCGGGCCAGCGCATTCAGTCCCCTGGCCCCGGAAAGCCTGGCCAGGGCGCCGGCCGGCCCCGGCAGTCCGCCGGCCAGGCCGTGCAGTGGCCTGGCCAGCCGCATCGACCAGCGCAGCAGCCGCGGACTCGTCAAGACATAGGCCAGGGCTTTGCGTAGCGCGCGTTCCGGACGGCTGCGCACGCCGGACGATTCAATATAGTCCCGGGCCGTATCGATCAGCGTCCGATAGTCCACGCTTACCGCGCAGGTCGTGACGCAGGACAGGCAGGAAAGGCATCTATCCAGATGCTTGACGGTCGCTGGCTTGGGTTGGCCTCCCGCGTCCAGCATTTCCTTGATCAAGGCTATCCGGCCCCGCGGCGAGTCGTTTTCTTCGCCGTCCAGGACATAGGTTGGACAGACCGATGTGCAGAACCCGAAATGCACGCAGGTTTCGGCGATCTGGCGTCCTTCCTGCAGTTTTTCGCTATGTATAATTGTTGCCATGGCTGCGACAGTAGGTGGTTGGTGTAGCCTGTTTCCATGTGGTGAAGGCCGGGGCGGGCCGGCTCAGACCTCAATGTAGCGATGTTCATGCAGAACGGCTTGGCTGAGCGCGCCACGTCATTTGACTGACGGCGCCAGCCGCGCCACGATAAGGCGGTGCACATGCAGACAAATCATTTACCGCAGGCAACCGGCGAGACATGGCGCCAATGGCAGCCTCGCGGCTCGAAGAAGCAGCGGGTCGATTACTGGAACGAGGCCATTTGCCAGGCGGTTCTGGATGTCGAGATGATGGTGCCGGGTCTCGATGAAAACGGCTCCTTCATTGGCGATATCCGCAGCCTGGATCAAGTCAATGCCAGATTCATCAACTTCAGGTCTTCGGGCCACGGCGTGGCCCGCACCGCCAGGCAGGTGGATCGCAGCGACAGCAAATACCTGATGATCAGCCTGCAGCGCCGGGGCCGCAGTTGCCTGACGCAGCAGCGACGCGAAATCGTGCTGAACCCGGGGGACATCGGCGTCGTCGACAGCGGACTGCCGTTCGAACTGCATTTTCCGGAGCTTGTCGACAGGCGCATCGTCATGATGCCCAGGCAGTTGCTTGCATCCCGGCTGCGCTCTGTTGCGAACGGCAGGGGGCCGTGGCGCATCGACTCGGACTTCACACTGGCGCCGGTGGTCGTGCAACTGATACAGATGCTCACCGAGCATACCCGGCCCATCGCCGACCGCCATGCACAGCTCATGCTGGAAAGCATTGCCGATTACCTGGCTCAGTGCCTGGGCGACGAGGACAGGTCGTCCGCCCATTCGTCAAGCCGGGCTGTGTTCGACCGGCTGATTCAATACATTACGCAAAATATCGCTTCCCCTGAAATGAACGCCGCGACCAGCGCGGCGGCCGTCGGCATTTCGGCGCGCACGGCGCATCGTCTGTTCAAGCAGTTCAGCGACACGAGCTTTGAACAGCATGTCATCCAGCAGAGGCTGTTATTGGCCAGGAAAGGCCTGGAGTCGGGGCTTTGCGCCACCGTATCGAGCGCTGCCTTCGCGGCGGGGTTCAATGACCTTTCGCATTTCACCCGGCGGTTCACCGCCTGTTTCGGAATCAAGCCGTCTTCGTTGATTGGCCAAAGGTAGGGCTGGCCTTCGTAGACTGGGCGGCCAGAGCCGCCGCGGCAATGATGGCGTGTCGGGCCATTGGCGTATCGAGGGGGCGTAATGTGGTCCCCTGTGATTTACACCTCGGACCACTCCCGCAGCAGATTGTGATAATGGTTCGTCAGGGCCAGGGCTTCTTCGGTTTCGCCGTGCTTGGTCCGCAGTCGTTGAATGGTCTGGTCGAGTTCGAACAGCATGCTGCGGTGCTGGTCGTCGCGGATCATGCTTTGGACCCAGAAAAACGAGCATACCCTTGAGCCCCGCGTGACGGGCGTCACGCAGTGCAGGCTGCTCGATGGATAAAGAATCATGTCCCCGGCGGGGAGCTTGACCTCGTGTTCTCCGTAGGTGTCCTTGACCACGAGCTCACCGCCTTCGTAGTCTTCGGGTTCGCACAGGAACAGTGTGGCGGAAAGGTCGGTGCGCAGCCAGTTGGCGCTGTCCGGCAAGGCGCGTACGGCCCCGTCGATATGAAAGCCGTAGTGTTCCGAATCTTCGTAGCGGTTGAAGAGCGGCGGGACGGTGCGAACGGGCAGGGCGGCGGCGAAGTACAGAGGGTTCCTGGCCAGCGCGCGCAGAACCTTTTGGCCCAGTTCGCGCGCCGCCGGGCTGTCTTCGGGCAATTGCCGGTTGCGTTTGACCTGGGCGCCCTGCGTGCCCACGGTGCCGCGGCCGTCGGCCCATTCCGAGCGCTCCAGCGCCTGCCGAATGTCGTTGAGTTCGGCAGGCGTCAGAACCTGCGGAATGTGCAGCATCATGACGGCGCGTGTCCTTTATGCTTTCGGTCAATAAGAGATGTTGGCCGTCAGTATAAAGCTGCGAGGTGCCCCCGGGAAGTACCGGTAGCCGCTTTTGTTGATGGATGCAACGTAGTCTTTGTCGAACAGGTTGTAGACGTTCAACTGCAGGTTGAGGTTTTTGTTGACCCGGTAGCCCGCCATGGCGTCGAAGACCCAATACGATTCCGTGCCGTCCGGCGTGCCGGCCGCGCCGTCGCTGCCGCGCGTCAGGCCGCCCACGTAGCGGGCGCCGCCGCCCACGGTAAAGCCGTGGGGCAGCTTGTAGGTGGACCAGAGCGAAAATGCGTTGCGGGGCGTATAGGTCAGGTTGTTCGAACCGTCGTTGGTAATGGACGGGCCGGCTGAAACCTTGGCGTCCTGCAGGGTATAGCCCGCGCTGATCGACCAGTTCGGGGTCAGTTGGCCCGCCATGCCAAGTTCGATGCCTTGGACACGCTTTTCGGCGGTTTGCTGGATCGTTCCGTCGGATAGTGTTTGGACGTCGTTCGAGACATCGGTGCGGAACAGCGCGGCGGTAAGCAGCAGCTTCCTGTCCAGAACCTCCCATTTCGTGCCGACTTCGAAGGTCTTGGCTTTCTGTGGTTCGAAGTCGGTGCGGTTGGCGTTGCTGCCGCTTTCCGCCAGCGTGAAGTTGGAGCCTCCCGGAGGCTGTTGCGAGACGGCGTAGTCGGCGTAGATGTTGCCGTTCGGCGTCAGGCGATAAAGCACGCCGAGCTTCCAGTCGAGCAGGTTGCCGCTTTTGCTGGCGCCGTCGATGGTCGTCACCGGCGTGCCCGTCGGTGCGCCATTGCATGACACGGCGTTGCGTCCAGTGCCGCCGCAAGCGGTGGAGCTGGTGTATTCGGTGCGGTAGTGATCCAGGCGCAGGCCGCCATTGACCTGCCAACGATCGTTCAACTCTACCGTGTCGAACGCGTAAATGGCGGCGGTATCGGTTTTGCCGTAGGATTGGGCGCCATTGCGCTGCAACGAACCGACGTTGATGCCGCTGTTTGGATAATAGATGCTGACCGAAGGTTCGGTCGGGTTGGTGACCCCGTAGTTGGTTTGTTTTTCACGCGTCAGCTCCAGACCCATGCTCAGGTCGTGCTTGAGGCTGCCTGTCTGGAATTTGGTCGTGATATTGGTCTGGTTGGTCAGGATCTCGTTGGCGACGTCCTTCGAGTTGGGAGTCCTGGTCATCATCCAGGTAGCCGGATCGTTCGGGTTGCCGACGGTCAGGTTGCTGGCGCCCGCCATGAAGGAGCTCAGCAGGTAGTCTTGAGTGGTGCGCGCCCAGCGCGTGGTGTTGCGGATGGTCGTGTTGGGCGAAAGATCGTGCTCGAACCGCAAGGTCTCCATGTCGGTGGTGGAGTTGTCGTGATCCGACGACGTGCCGTAGAAGTTGTTCGTGTCCGCGCGGGCTGCGGAGCCGAAATAAGAGTAGGCTGCGCTGGGTGCCGAGTAGTCGGGCAGGCCGATGGTGGGCACGCCGCCGTCGGGGGTGTTCTTCTGCTCGACGTGGTAGATGTCCAGGTAGACGCGGGTTGAGGTACCCAGGCCGAAGGCAAAGGAGGGCGCGATGCCCCAGCGCTGGTTGTCCACCTTGTCGCGGCCCGCGACGTCGGTGCCCAGGCCGAAGGCGTTGAGCCGGAAGGCCATGGTTTCGCCCAGCTTTTTGTTCCAGTCGATCGTGCCGCGCTTGTAGCTGTTGCTGCCCAGGCCCAGGCTGGCGTCGAAGCTGTCTTTGAGCAAAGGCTGCTTGCTGACCATATTGATCGACCCGCTGGGGGCGCTGCGGCCGTAGTCCGACCCCGATGGGCCTTTGATGACTTCGACCTGGTCGATATTGAACATATCGTGATACACGCTGCTGGTGTCGCGAATGCCGTCCACGAAGATGCTGTTGGAGGTGTCGAAGCCGCGCATGTAGACGGCGTCGCCCGTGCTGGTGTTGCCGTTCTCGCCGGCATAGAAGGCGCCCACGCCCGGCACGTTGCGCAGGGCCTCGGTCAGGGTGGTGGCCTGCTGGTCTTCAATCAGCTTTTTGTTGATGATCGTCACGGTCTGGGTGGTGTCGACCAGGGGCTGGGAGAACTTGGGCGAATCCAGCGTATCGGACTTATATGTGTTTTCCGGAGTGCCGGTTACCGTTACGCTGGGCAAGGTGGCGACATTGCCCGAGTTGGCGGGCGTGGCGTTTTGCGCCAGGGTTATGGCCGGGTAGCATAGGGCCAGGCCGGTAAGAACGGTTGTGACGCTGGGGGAGAATGCGGCGGAGCCGGATAGCAGCCGGGGAGCACGCTTGCGGCTTTTGATATGAGACATGAGGGCGACCCTGAGAATGAAATAATAAAAAGCCGCCCGCCGTGTGGTACGACAGCCGACGCCCGCCCGGCCAAACCGTTTGAAATAAGCTGAAACCGGTTATTTGTGGCGGATGGTTACTGCTTGTTGACGGGTTTGAATGTTAATAGTAATCAATCTCAAATGCAAGTTTGTCATTGATGAATGTTGGATTTGCGTAAAAAAAGATTGAAACAAAGATGGTTTTCAGATTTTTTGTCAGAAACTCCCCAGTGGAATGCATACAAAATCCCGTTTGATTGGCAGGGGTTTCCCCGCATGGATTGTCGCGGGCTACGCGGACTATGCTTCAAAGTTCCCATCCGTCGCAACGCTCGTAGGGAGGTGCTTATGAGTGCCGTCGACACGTGCGATATTCCCGTGCGCGACCGTAATGATTTTTGGGCCCAGGCGGTTTCGCAGGTCTTTGCCTCTCTGGATGTCAGCCCGGACAGACGCCGGGAAATCCGTTGCCGGTTGTCCTGGCGGGATATTGGGCGTTCCCGGATGGTGTTCACTTGCGGGACCCCGCAAGTGGTATGCCGGACAGCCGCCACGATTGCGTCGGATCATTCCGAGAACGTCATTCTTATGTACCAGAAGAGGGGTTTCGGCACCTTGTTGCACCAGGGCAGGTCAGTGGATCTCAAGCCGGGAACAATGGTGGCAATGGATACCCGCAGCCCTTATCGCCTGAGCTTTCTGACCGAGTTTGACCAGCAGGTATTCCGGTTTCCCTCCAGCGTCCTTGGCAATAGCGCTGAAGATTTGATTCCATTGACGGCGACTACGCTCGTCCCAAGCTTTGCCAGCCGGTTGCTGCTGGCTGGTTTTGCCGTGGCGGAGCAAAACCCCGCCGAGCTGGGGAGCGGCCCCGAAAGTCCCTTGCTTGACTTGGCCAGGCTTGCTCTGGCGCCCCAGTTGTCTGCCAGTCGATCGGCGCCAATGGCGGACAGGCTCTGGCACGCTCGTCATTACATAAAGGCCAATCTTGGCATGTCGGAGCTTTCGCCGGAAAGCGTGGCGGTCGGTTTGGGGGTCTCTTTGCGTACATTGCAGAAAATGTTCGCACTTGAAGGGGATCATCCAGCTTCCTACATTCTGAACGAAAGGTTGACCCGGGTTGGCGAAGCCTTGATCTCTCCTGGGCAGCGCTCCCGAACGATCCGGCAAGTGGCCGAATCTCTCGGATTCAAGGATCCAAGCCACTTCTCAAGAGTGTTCCGCGACCGTTATGGGATGACGCCCCGCGATTGGCGCAAGGCGGCGCTGCGGGAGCAGGAATAGGCCTGCCAGGCCGGTGCGCTTTTAGTCGAGTTTGCTTCGTTTTCCGTCCATTGCACTTGCGAGAGTGGGGGTAGAGTCAATCTGCCAAGTAGCGCAGATTGTTCGACCACCACTCAAAATGGAGACATGGATCATGCAAGCCCGTCAAAAAATTCTCAACGGACGCGATGCGGTCAGAGTTGCCATCGTCCAGACACCGCCCGCCTTCCTGGACAAAGACAAAACCCTGGATATTGCCTGCGCGAAGATCCGGGAGGCCGCGGCAAACGGCGCCAATGTCATCGCCTTCAGCGAAACCTGGGTTTCGGGCTATCCATATTGGGGAGAGGGCTGGGAAAGCCGCCTGGACGCATGGGTCTCGGTGCGCACGGCGTTCTACGACAATGCGCTCATGATACCCAGCGACGACACGCAGCGCCTTTGCGATGCGGCGGCGCGTGCCAACGCGGTTGTCGTCATCGGCTGCAACGAGCTCGACTCCGATCCCGCAAGCCACACCATCTACAACACGTTATTGTTCATCGACAACCATGGCAAGATCCTGGGCAGGCATCGCAAGATCATGCCCACGTTCGTGGAGCGCGCCGTCTGGGGGTGCGGCGACGGCAGTGGAATGCGCACCTACGCGACTGACTTCGGCCGGATTGGTGGACTGATCTGCGGCGAGCACCTGATGACCCTTGCTCGCGCGCACATGATTTCCCAGGGCGAGGATATTCATCTTGGGGTATTTCCCGGCGCCTTCCGTCTGCATACCGGACCCAGCCTCGAAGAGCAGGACGAAACCGGGGAGCATTTTTGGGGGTATGCATCTTGCCGGGCGCATGCCTTCGAGGCGGGAGCCTTCGTCATGGCCTCTTGCGGCATCATGGATGAATCCGCATTGCCCGAGAATTTCCCATTGCGGGATACGTTGAATATTGGCTATGCCAAAGGAGGCAGCACAGTCTATGCCCCCATCGGCGTATCCATGGCGGGGCCCATTCATGGCGATACGATCATCTACGCCGACTGTCCGGCGCAGATGATAAAAATCGCGAAGGCAATCATCGATACTTGCGGTCATTACTCGCGCAACGACTTGTTCACTTTGAATGTCGGTCCTTCGGTGCCGTCCAAGGTGGTTCACGCCGTCGAATCCACCAGCAGGGGGGCTTTGAACCGCATCGCGGATGCCTACGAAATATCCAGCGCCGAGATCGATGCCGCGACGCAGCGGATTGCCATGGATCTCGAGGCATAGCGCCGGCTTTCCCCACCGCTGCGTATCGGCCGGCCTTGTTCACAGGGTTCACCCGCCGGAGTTCATATGCTCGAGAATTCCGGCGGTGGACATGACGTCGGCGTATTTGGCGTCCATGTCGATCAGGCTGGTGGCATGGCTGGATGTCAGGCCATTCGATATACATCCGGTGCGGGCGTTGCCCCCTTGTTGCCCACATGCCAGGCCTTGTCGGCACCGCCGTACCGAGCCACGAGATCCTGCTGGTCGCGTCTTGCCTGAGCGTCGACCGACACGGGATCCAGGAGCGAGTTCAACCGCATCTCGAACTGATCGACGACGGTTTTGTATTTGCGTTGCGGTGCAAGGTTTGTCGTTTCTTCGGGGTCGTCGTGAAGATCGAAGAGCTCGGGGGGATAGTTGACGTAATGGTGGTATTTATAGCGTCCATATGCCAGCATGTACGCCGCGCCGTCCGCGCCGACGGCATGGTATTCGCTGAATCCGATACGGTCGAGATCGTCTTGCGCATTGGCCAGTTCGATCAGCGATTTGCCGGGCAGCGACCCTTCTTCCGCGGTCGGAGCCACTCCGACCGCGTCGAGCGCCGTCGGGTATACGTCGACCAACCCTACGTTGGTTGTCCGCCATACGCCTGCTGGAATGTCCGGCCCCGCGATAATCATGGGGATGCCGGTCGACTCGCGATACAACGTCGATTTATTCCAGAGCCCGCGTGTGCCGAGATTGTCTCCATGGTCGGACGAATAGAGCACCGTCGTGTTTTCCGCGAGGCCCAGCCGCTGCATGGCATCGAGCACTTTGCCGATTTGCGCGTCGATGAACGTGACCAGGCCCATGTAGGCCTGCCTGGCGATTCGCCGTCTTTCATCGGTGCCCAGTGCGGCATCGTGATCCCAGAATTTCGCCATGCGTTCCACCCATGGGTGCCGATCTGCGCCATCGCGCGGTAAAAGCTTGGATGGCGCCTGTACGATCTCCGAATACAAGGAGAAGTATTCTTCCGGAACGACGAGCGGCATGTGGGGCGCGACGAAACCGACGAATAGCGCCCACGGTTCTTCGTCCTGGTGGTGCGCTTCAAGCCATTGAACGGCACGCTGTGCAATGCGGGTGTCGTAGCGGTTGTAGGCGGATTCGCCAGGCCCCAGGTCGTCGAATATCGGGGATGGCCCGCGATGATCAGGCAGCGGATCGCGGATGGAGCCCCAGACGAGTCCTACTCCGTCCTGGATATGCATGGCTTCATGCTGGGCGGCAAAGCCGGTCGGGTCGTCTTCGCGCCGATAGTGCAGCTTGCCGATCGATTCGACCCGAATGCCTGCGTTGGAGAGCCGTTGATGCCAGCTTGTGCTGCGCCCCTCGTAGGCGATGGCATTGTCCCAGTAGCGAATTTCGTGAACGTACCGGCCTGTGGCAAGGCTGCTGCGCGCGGGAACGCAGATCGGGCTTGGTGTGTATGCGTGTTCGAAGCAGGCGCCCTTGGCCGCGAGCTTGTCCAGATTGGGAGTTTTGATCCAAGGATTCCCGTAGCAGCCGGTGTATCTGGGGTCGTGTTCGTCGGACAGCAGAATGAGAAAGTGTCTGGGTGAACTGGGCATGTCGAACTCGCGCGGTGGGAGACGAGTCGAGTATAAAGGAATATTGTTGTTATAACAACGTTGTTTTGACAATTTTATCGGGAGCGGCGCTCCGCTCTGCGCTTGCGTCTTTATTTTTTCGGGGGTTGTTCCAGCATCGTATCGGCCACGGATTGAAGCCGTTCGATGGATTGCTTGAGCTGTTCGTATTCTTGAGGTGTGAATATGGCTTTCAGTTGCTCTTGCCGCTGCCTCGACCAGGCTGAGACCTTGAGGTGCAATTGATGCCCGGTATCGGTAAGCTCCAGCAAAAATAGCCGTCCGTCAGCGGGAAGTGCCTTTCTCTGGAGGAACCCTTTTTTCTCGAGGCTGGCGACTGTACGGCTGACCCAGGCCTTGTCGACCGCGATCGAGCGTGCAAGGTCGTTGAGCGAGATGGAGCCCCGGCTTCCCACGACGGATACGATGCGCCATTCCGGCACGGTGATGGCCGCCACTTCCGCCAGGTCGCGCGCTGAAGAACGCGCAAGCGTATTCGAGAGCAACAAGAGCCAATATGTCAGGTTTTGCGTGACGTCGACGGGATTTAAAGTTTGTTTCGAAGGTTTGCTCATCCGTTAAATACCTTTAGGTGAGGCGGTGCGGTATGGATCGGCCTATTGCTGATGCCGAGGCCGGCCACGTTGTGCATGATGGCTCAGCCTAGACGATATCAGTTGATTTCCCTATTGACAACACAACGTTGTTAACACAACAATGTCAACACAACGAGTAAGGCCGTGACCTCCGATCTTGATTCCACTTTGGAAAGTCACCGACATGCTGCCGCCTTGGTCGTGGCAGCGGTGCGCCTGCAGCGGTACAGCGCGTAAATAATATTAACGATCCAGGAGGCAATTCGTGAACAAAGTCCTACAAGCATGGCTTATCGTCGTGTTGCTGGTTGTACTCATGCTCATCAATTTCATGGACAAGGCGGTGCTTGGGCTGGTCGCGCCGCCGCTGATGAAGGATCTCAGCCTCACGCCGACCGAGTTTGGTTTTCTCGGCGGCAGCTTCTTTTGGTTGTTTTCGTTATCGGGTATCGTGGTCGGGCTGGTGGCGAATCATGTATCGGCCAAGAAATTGTTGCTGTGGATGGGGATATCGTGGGCGGTACTCCAGTTCCCGATTCATTTTTCATCCTCGCTTGGCGTGCTGGTGATTTGCCGGGTATTGCTGGGCATTGCCGAAGGCCCCGCCTGGGCTATTGCCGTTCATGCGGTTTATAACTGGTTTCCGGACGACCGCCGCGCGCTCCCGGTCGGGGTGCTTGCCCAAGGGGCGATGGCTGGATTGCTGCTGGCGGGTGCGGTCATCCCGCCGATCACGGAATTCCATGGGTGGCGGGCCAACTTCATGGTGCTCGGCATCGTTGGGCTGATTTGGGCCGTCATATGGTTGTTTGTCGGCGGAGACGGCCAAGGCGCCGCAAAAAACAGCGAGTCCGCGCCTTCCGCGGAAAATTCGGCGCGAGCGCCGTATCGGCATCTGCTGTTGAATCGTACCGTGTTCGTGACGACCGTCATGCATTTCGCATTTTTCTGGAGCTTTGCTCTGGTCATTACCTGGCTGCCGTCTTACCTGAACAAGGGCTTGGGGTTCGGAAACATTACCGCCGGCCAGTTGTTCTCCGCGTTTGTCATCCTCAATACGCCCGTCAACCTCGTGCTGTGCTGGTTCGCTCAGGTCTTGTCTCGGCGTGGCTATGCCTCGCGAGTGTCGCGAGGCATTTTCACGAGTATCGCGTTCATTGTCGGCGGGGCTTTGCTGTTTGTGCCTTGGCTGATGGATATCTCCGCAGTGGCGAAGATTGTCATGCTGGCCGTTTCCTTCGGGGCGATCACCGTGGTCGTGTCGCTTGGGCCCGCAATGGTTTCGGAGGTAAGCCCGCCAGCCCAGAGGGCTGGCGCCATTGCGATCGAGACCGCCGTTGCATCGATAGCTGGAGTGGTGGCCCCGATGGTCATGGGAGGCCTGATTCAACTGCTTTCGCAAAAGGCCGGACTTGCGCACGCCTATGAAATAGGTTTCGCGTTGACGGGTGCACTAATATTGTTTGCAGGAGCGCTTGGATTGATTTTTGTGACGCCCGAAAAATCGGCGCTTAGACTTCGCGAAATAATGTCGCGAAAGGCTCCGGACGGCTACGGCACGCAGTTTGCGCCGGCGCAGAATGGCGTGCCCGGCAGGCAGCCGGCGGGGAAACTTCTTGTCGAGGATCAAAAATGATCGAATCCAAATTTGTGGCCGCCGTGGTGCAAGCGGCGCCGCATTATCTCAACCTGGAGGCGTCGGTCGCCAAGGCCATCGAACTCATCCGCGATGCGGCAGCTTCGAACGCCCGCCTGATTGCATTTCCCGAACTCTGGCTGCCGGGCTATCCGTGGTGGGTTTGGCTGGGGCCGGAAGAGTGGGCCGAGTCGTGTGGTTTCAACAGCCGCTACCGTCGCGAAGCGTTCGATTTTTCGGGCGCCCACGCGCAGCGTTTAAAGGAGGCGGCGCGAAAATACGGCATTGCGGTGGCAATGGGTGTGGCCGAAGAGGCGGACGACACGCTGTATATCAGCCAGTGGCTCATCGGCGACAACGGCGACACGCTTTGGCAGCGCCGCAAGCTCAAGCCAGGTTTCGTCGAGCGGAACCTGTTTGCCGATGGCGGAGCCGGCAACCTCAACGTGGCTGAGACGCCGCTGGGGCGTGTAGGCGGTTTGTGCTGCAGCGAGCATCGCCACCCCCTGTTCAAGTACGCTTTGTACGAGCAGCATGAGGAAATCCATATCGCGGCTTGGCCGAGCTTCCAGGCCAATCAGCCGCAGCGTCCAGGTATCGGTCCGGAAATCAACAATGCCCTGAGCCGGATCTATGCCGCCGAAGGTGGGTGCTATGTATTGGCGCCGTGCGCACTGGTGACGGGCGAGATGATCGATCTGGTTTGCGACACCCCGGAACGCAAGGCCCTTCTGCAGAAAGGGGGCGGCTTTGCTTGCGCATTCGGCCCGCACGGCAACGCGCTGGGAACTCCGCTCAATGAGCATGAAGAAGGACTGATGCTCGTCACGATAGATCCAGAGCAGATTCGTGCCGCCAAGATAGCCTATGACGTGGTCGGGCATTCCGCGCGGCCCGATGTCGCCAGGCTGGAAATGGCTTCCACGCGGGAAGGCGGTTCGCAGCATGGTTGATTCCCTGTCTTTGAACGACGAGCAAAAGGCCATGCAGGCCGGAGCTTTCGGAGAGAGCGTGCGCTGGGCGATCAAACAGCAGATCGACGTGGCCAGGTTTTTTGGCGCAGCCCGCCTGTTGCCCGTTGCTTCCGTGCATGCCAGTGCGGAGATCGGCATCATGGGGGAAAACGGCTTGTCCCTGCTGGAAAAGATGTCGCGAGAGGGCGCTCGCGTACGGGTACCGTCGACCACCGCGGCATGCAGCGTCGATTTTTGCCGTTGGCGCGAATTTTGCCTGTCTTCCAGTCACGTCGAGCAAGAGCGCGAATTGCATGAATGCTTTCATTCGATGGGGTTTGTCGACACGTCCACCTGCATCAATTATCAAACGGTGAGTCCGCCGCGCTTTCGCGAACATCTTGCCTGGGGTGATACCGGGGCCGTGGCATTCGCAAATGGCGTGATGGGGGCGCGCAGCAATTACGAAGGCGGGCCGGCGTCGATCGCCGCGGCATTGACCGGATACACCGCGGAATACGGCTTTCATGTTGATGGAAATCGGCGCGCGACCTATGTTTTCGAGATCGATGGCCGGTTGCAGGGCGCCAGCGATTGGGGGGCGCTGGGCGCGCTGATCGGCAGCGAGCTGGCCGACTACTGGAGGGTGCCGGCGATTGTCGCGCCCGATTGTTCGCCAACCGTGGATGAACTGAAACACCTTGCCGCATCGCTTGCAAGTTTTGGCTCGACAGCCATGTTCCACGTGATCGGCGCGACTCCCGAAGCGGCGACGCTCGATGCGGCATGCCAAGGGGACATGCGGGACATTACCCGGCGCAGGCTGACCAGGCAGGATATCGCGTCGGTCTACCAGCGGTTTCCCGCCACGCAGCAGCGTATCGATCTCGTCGTGTTTAGCGCGCCGCAACTTTCCCTGTTCGAAGTCAAGGAAATCGTCGACGTCCTCGGCGGGCGGCAGGTTGCAAGCGGCACGCGGCTGATCATTACGGTCAATCATCAGGTCGAGGGAGAACTGAACCGCCTCGGCTTGTCGCAAACCCTGTTCTCTGCCGGCGCCGAGCTGCTGACGGGAACCTGCTTCTATGTCATGTCGCCGGCCGAAGTCCGGAGCCGGTTCGGGTTCCAGACACTCGTGACGCCTTCCGCGAAGCTGGCGAATATTGCCGGCGGCTTCGGCTACAGGCCGACCCTGCTGGATATGCGGTCGTGCGTCGAGTCGGCCGTTGCGGGAGAGCTGCGCCATGGATGATCCGGTGGCGCAATCGGCCGGGCGTTCGGCTTCAGGTCGAGTGCTGCGCTTCAGGCGGGGATACGGAAATGCCGTCGAAGGCGAGCTTATCGTCTCCGCCCAAGGCTTTAACGCACGTTACGACATGGATCTTCAAAAGGGTGTGTTCACCCGCCTTGGCCATGATTTGCACGGCGAATCGGTCAAGGGAAAGATTTTTGTTTTTGCGACGCCGAAGGGCGGTATTGCAACTTCCTGGGCATTGGCGAACATCCGGCAGCATGGACTGGCGCCATTGGCCCTCGTTTGCCGGCGGGCAAATCCCGTCGTTGTGCAGGGAGCCGTGCTGGCAGGTATTCCCATTGCCGATTCTTTCGATCTCGATCCCGTCGAGAGCCTCAAGACGGGTCAGCGGGCAAGGCTCGATCCGGAGCAAGGCGTTCTGACCGTGCTTGGGCCATATGCTCGAGAATTTCAGCGGTGGGCATGACGTCGGCGTATTTGGCGTCCATGTCGATCAGGCTGGTGGCATGGCTGGATTGCAGGCGATCGAAGCAGGCGTCGTCGGCCACCGCGATACGGTAGTTGGCGCTGAACCCGTCGACCACGGTGGCGCGCACACAGCCAGAGGTGCTGCATCCGGTTACGACCAATGAATCCACCCCGAGCAAGGTAAGGTGCGACTGCAGGGGCGTGCCGAAAAACGCGGAAGGCTTTTGCTTGCCGATGATCAGGTCGTTGGGCTCGGGTTTGATGGCGTCCACGATTTCATCCGGATGAAGCGGGGATTCAGGCCGGGCTTGGGAATCCGGCCGTGAGCGCGCGTGTTTCCAAAGCCACGATCCCATGTCCCATTTGTCTTCCCGGTACGCGCCCCGGGTGTATATGACAGGCCGCTTCCGGGCGCGAAACGCGCAGGCCAGCCGGCCGATGTGCTGGATGGCGGCCCAGGCCTCTTCGCCGCAAGAGTTTGGCCAGCGCCGTATGGAGTCGAGAATGGGTTCGGGCCGGTCTCCGCAAAAGCCGTAGGTCACATCGACGATCAGCAATGCCGGCGCGGCGCCGAAGCCCATGCGGGCGCCATAGCCGGACAGCTTCATGACTTCCCTGTCTCGAGCGGTAAGGTAATTGAATTTTGATTCAAGCGTGCTCATGGCGCGGGTGCTCAGCTGAAGATTTCGGTGCAGCCGCGCGCTTTTTCGAGCGAGGCCAGTTTGCGCATGAAGTAATTCCACGAGTGCTCGACGTGTATCGGGGTCATGATCTGTTCCCGGCGCTTCTGCCGCACCGGGGCGGGGGGGAAGGTCGCCGTGGCGCGTGTCTGGATGCCGTGGAAGTGGATGCGCGCGGCCCGTTCGAGGAACACGCCCACGCATACGGCATGGGCTATCGATGTGCCGCAGAACGTGACCCCATGATTGGCCATGAGGACGGCGAAGTGGTTGTCCAGGGTGCGCGCAAGCGCTTCGCCGTCTTCCTTGGTGGTCAGCAACGCGGTTTCATCGCGGTGGCAGGGCAGGACGTCGAAATAGTCGGCATCCAGCGTAAACGGCGCGAGAGGGGAGTCGAGCGAAGAGAGGGTGCTGGCGTAAGGGGGATGGGTGTGGGCGACGACGGCTACGTCCGGACGATTGCGGAGAATCTCGGAATGGATGGGCCATTCCGAATGCCGGCCGCCTTCTCCTTCGAGCTTGGCGCCGTCGTAGTCGACAAGCACGAAGTCGTCGGCCGAAACGATTTCGCCGAGCCCGCGCGCATTGCGTTTGAGCCAGAAGCCGCGGCCCTCGGGATCCCGCAGGGATACATGGCCCAGCGTCATGTCTCCGTGGCCTTCCATTTCGAGGATGCGGCAGGCCGCGGCAAGCTGATTCAACTGTTCTTTCAATGTCATTTCAAATCTCTAAAGGTGATGGACTGGAGTCCTGGGCCGCCCCCTTGGGCTCCCAGAAGACCAGGCGGTTACGAATGGCGACGACAATCCGATCCAGCACGAAGCCCATGATCGCCACGGCTATCACTCCCGCATAGGACGAGGCGTACATGAAAGACGCCGAGGCATACGAAATGTAATAGCCCAGCCCGACGCTTTCGCCGATCATCTCGGTGACGATCACGACGACCAGGGACAGCGGCAGCGCGACCCGGATGCCTGACATGATGGAAGGAAGCGCGGCCGGAAGGAGGACGCGGAAAAACGTGCGGAACGGGCTGGCCCCCATATTGTTTGCGCTCCAGATGAGCCTGGGGGCGACGGCCCGTATGCCGAAGTAGGTGTTGACGGCGATTGGAAAGGAGCACTCCAGGGCTATCAGGGCGATTTTCGATAGCGATCCGAAGCCCAGTATCAGGATGAAAACCGGGTATAGCGCGATTTTCGGCACGGGATAGCCGAACGAGAATATCGGCTCGACCAGTTGTTCGAACCAGCGGATGCGTGCCATGAACACGCCGAGCAATATGCCCGCGACGATGGCGATGCCGAAGCCGCTGAGCGCGCGCATCAGGGAAACCGAGGCGTGGTGAATGATCTCGCCGCTCCAGACGCCTTTTAGGAAGGCCGCGCCGATTACACCCAGCGACGGCATCAGCCGTGGCGACACCAGTCCTGTGCGCGAGAGCACCTCCCACAGGACGGCCAGGATCACAAGCGGGTAGAGCACGGCGGCCGTTCGCCGGGCGGCGGCAAGCATGTTTTCAGCCATGGTTCGCTTCCCCTGAGTATTTGTTCGCCAGGAGCTTGCGCCGAACCGCGAGCAGAATCCTGTCGCTGATGAAACCCAGCAGGCCGATGGCCAGGATCGCCGCGTACATCCAGTCGTATCGCATGGCGTCTTGCGAACGCATGATGAGGTCGCCCAGGCCATCGTGCGAGCCCACCATTTCGGCGGCGAACAGAACGATGAACGACAAGGCCAGGCCCGACCGCAATCCGGTGAAAATTTGCGGCAAGGAGGCCGGCAACACGACGTGCCAGAAAATATAGGCGCGCTTTGCCCCCATGTTGCGAGCCGCCCAGATCAGGCGGACGGGCGTGGCCCGGGCTCCGTACAAAGTATTGATGAAGGTCGGGAAGAAAACCGCCACCGAGATGACGGCTATCTTGGATATGTCGCCGAACCCCAGCCAGGTAATGATCACCGGCAGCAGCGCGATTTTTGGCACCGGGTACAAGGTCGATACGAGGGGATCGAAGAAGGCTTCCGCCTTGCGCCATACGGCGCTGAGCAGTCCGATGAACACGCCGGACGTGGCGCCGAGGACGAAGCCGCTATAGGATCGAATGCCCGACGCCACGGTGTCGCGGTATAGATCGCCGCTGGCGAGCAGATGCCAGATGGTGGCGGCAATGGTTGTCGGCGCCACCACGTAGCGAGGCGCGTCGTGGCGGTCCGCGGCCCATTGCATTGCAACCAGCAGTAGGACGGGAAGCGTCCAGCCGATCAGGCCGCGCAGTGTACTGCGCGCGCGGGTCAGGCAGGCAGCGTCCTTGCGCAGGGCCGTCATGCCGCCTCCTTGGCCCGCAGGACTTCCTCGCGCAACATGTCCCAGATTTCGGCGTGCTGATCCGTGAACGCCTGCGATTTTCTTATTGCGGCGGAGCGGGGGCGCGGCAGGTCGACGCGCAGATCGGCCTTGATGCGTCCGGGCCGCGCCGTGAAAACGATGATCCGGTCGCTCAGGTAGATGGCTTCTTCGATGTCGTGGGTGACGAAGAGCACGGTTCGGCGGTTCTGTTGCCAGATGTCGGTCAATTCTTCCTGCATCAGTTCGCGCGTTTGCGCGTCCAGCGCACCGAAGGGCTCGTCCATGAGCAGCATCTGCGGTTCATAGGCCAGCGTGCGCGCCAGCGCAACGCGCTGCTGCATGCCGCCCGAAAGTTCCCCAGGATAGCTGTTCTCGAACTTGGCGAGCCCCACCATGGCGATGTACTTGCGGGCAACAGCCAGCCGCTCGGACTTGTCCAGGCCCTTGACCTCCAGGCCCCAGGCGACATTGCCGAGGACGGTGCGCCAAGGAAACAGGGCGTAGTCCTGGAACAGCATGCCGCGATCCGGACCGGGCTTCGAAACGGGCCGTCCGGCAAGGCTGATCGTACCTCCCGTGCGGGCTTCGAAGCCTCCGACGATGTGCAGGAAGGTACTCTTCCCACAGCCGGATGGCCCCACTATGCTGACGAACTCGCCTTCGGAAATCGAAAGGTCGAAGTTCTCCAGGGCGGTGACGGCTTGGCCGTTGCGCAGGAATTGCTTGGATATCCCTTCGGCCTTCAGGTATTCCGTATTTGGCTGCATGCTTACTCCGGCAGATAGGACATGTCGATGACTTGTTTCAGATCCAGCTTCGTGTCGATATAGCCGAATTTTGTCAGGTCGCCCACCAAGCTGTGCATGGCGTCCATATTGACTTTGCCGTCCAGGGGGAGCCCGTTTTTGCGCATGTTGACGAATGTGTCCAGCGGAATGTTGACGAACCGGGCATCGATGAGTTCCTGGCCGCTTTTACGTGGTTCCTTGGCATAGAAATGAGCGGCTTTTACCAGGTCGGCAAGGAAGGCGCGCAGTACGTCCGGATGTTCCTTCACCATTTTTTCACTGGCAAGCAGCAGCATCAGGTCTTCTTCGTGGCCAGTGCCGTCGGTGGACGTGAACACGGTATGCATGCCGCCGCGTTTTTCTTCGAATGCGGCAAATGGCTGGGGAAAGGCGCCCACGTCGAGTTGGCCGGATCGTACGGCTTCGCCTTGGCTGGGAAATGGAATGGCCACCCATTTGACGTCGCGGGCGGGATCGAGGCCGTTCTTGGTCAAGGCAAGACGCGCCCAGATTTCGGCGGAGGAGCGAGCCCCGTTGATGCCGATGGTCTTGCCCTTGAGGTCTTTGATCGTCTTGATAGGTGAACTGTCCAGCGCCATGTATTGCGTGGCGAAGCCGTTGCCGCCCTCGCGGGACAGGGACGCGACAACCTTGAATTTCAAGCCGTGGGCCGCAGCCATCATGACGCTGTGGGTGGAACCGGTGGCAATGTCGAGTTCGCCGGCTTCCAGGGCTTGAAAACGCTTATCGGTTCCTCGGAAGAAGGTGTAGTCGAGCTTATAGGCCTTGCCCTGGTTCGGGGTGACTTCGGGCGAGGCCTTCATGACCCATAGCGGCTCCTCGGCCGCCGAGCCGTACCCTACCCGCAAGGTGAGCGGGTCGGCGTGACTGGTGCTGAAACCCAGGGACAGCAGTGCGAACAAGGCGCTACCCAGCGTCTTTTTGAGATGCGGCATCATGTCTTCTCCTTTATGGCTATAACTGATTTGCCTGCATGTAGTGTAGGTTCCCTCCTTTGCAATGGGTAGTGAGTTATGCTGTTCCTTCGAACGATTTTACTTATCGGGTGATTTTTATATCGTCCCAGGAAAGCACTTGGCCATGAGCGAAAGAAATCATTTGCGGCACTTGCGGGCGCTTATCGCGGTTGTCGAGGCGGGCAGCATCGCCCGCGCGGCGGAGCAACTTTTACGCACTTCTTCGGCGGTGGCCAACTCCATCCGTCAGCTTGAAATCGCCTTCGAGGCGACCCTGTTCGACAGAGAGCCTTCGGGAATGACGCCCACCCGCTTCGGCGATACCGCTTATCGGCGGGCAAAACGAATCGCCGGCGAGCTGCGGCTTGCCTACCTCGAACTGGCGCCCTTCAAGGCGCTTCCCAATGCGCCGTTGTTTTCAATGCTGGTCGGCGAACGGCAGTTGGCCGTGTTGGTGCGGCTGCGCGAGATGGGGCATATGCCCAGCGTCGCGGCCATAATGGGGCTGTCGCAGCCGGCGGTCAGCGCGCTGCTGCGCCAGGTCGAAGACTCTTTGGGGTTGCGCCTGTTCCGGCGCACGTCGAAGGGCATGGTCATCACCGAAGAGGGCGATCTCCTGTTGTTTCATGTTCAGCGGGTCTTGGCGGAGCTGCGGCATCTCGAGGTGGACATCGCCCAGCATCGGGGCGAAATGACCGGGCATCTGAGGTTTGCGGCGCTCCCCGCCTTGCGAACTCGTGTTCTGCCGCAGGCCATTGCAACGCTGATCGGCAAGCATCCCAATATCCAGGTGTCCATGGTGGATGCGCCTTTTGAAATTTTGTTCGAAGGCGTGCGTTCGGGTGAAATCGACTTCATCCTGACAGGCCTGAGCGCGGAGTACGCCCACCGGGATTTTCAAGTCCGGGTAATCGGCAGGGATCGGCTGGTCGCGGTGGTGCGCGCGGGGCATCCTTTGTGCGCAAAGGACGGAGTGGAGATCGCCGACCTGGTGCGTTATCCGTGGGTGTTGCGAGATAGAGGGGCGCCGACGCGCGAGTTGCTGAACAATCTGTTCCTGCGCCTTGGCGTCAAGCCGCCTCACGTCTCGGTTCAGGCCGGCGATCTTGGAATATTACGGGGCCTTTTGCAGCACAGCGACGTCGTTTCCGCCGTGTCTCCGGAATACCTGGCCTATGAAATCGCCTCGGGCGAAGTGCGCATGCTGGACATCGAGCTCCCCGACACCGAACGGGATATGGGCTTTATTTTTCGCAGGGATGCGCAGCTTTCGTCGTTGAGCGAAATATTCATGCAGCATATCGAGCGTGCCGCGGCCGACATCATGAACCGATAAATCCACGTGCGCGCGGCGTCTGTTCAGCTGTCTGTCATCTTCAGCAGAATCCCTCGCAAATGCCTTGAAATGTCGTTCCCGTAAGCGCATCATGGATGCATAAAACGATGGGGGTTGAGTGTCCTTGACAGGAGACTTTCATGGCAGAAGAAATCAAACAAGCCAACCCCGCCCCGCTGGGACTGGTCGGTTTCGGATTCACTACGGTAATGCTCAGCTTGATCAACGCGGGTGTGCTGCCCAAGGGCGGCGAGCAGGTGGTGTTGCCGCTTGCATTCGCGTTTGGCGGCCTCATTCAAATACTGGCCGGCCTGCTGGAATTCAAGGGCGGCAATACGTTCGGCATGGTGGCGTTTCTGTCGTACGGCGCATTCTGGTGGTGGTTTACATTCCTGGTCCTGCTGGGTGGACACGGCGTGCTGGATCTGTCGCAAGCCGGCAGCACCATTGCGGTGGCTTTGCTCGGCTGGGGGGTATTCACGCTTTATATGTGGGTGGCCACCTTCAAGCTGAATAAAGCGCTTTGGTGGGTATTCCTTACCTTGTGGATCACCTTTTTCCTGCTGGGCTTCGGCGCGTTGCTGGGCGTGAACGGCCTTAGCGTCGCCGGCGGGTGGGTTGGCGTTCTATGCGGGCTCATCGCCGTGTACACGAGCTTCGCGCTGGTAACCAACATAACTTTCAATCGAACGGTGCTGCCCCTGGGCGCGCCGATTTCCGGCTGAGCAAACAGTCGATGCAGGCAGGCACGGAGCGCGCTATTGCTGCCGGCCGGCTCGATAGCGTCCCGCTCCGGCAAGGAGATGACGGTCATGACCAACAAGACTCACACCGAGGAACGCACCGAGGCAACCGAAGCCCAGATTGCGGTGCACTGGAAGGAAGAGCAGTATTTTCAGCCCTCCAAGGCGTTCATCGAGCAGGCGAATATGCGCGATCCGGATATTCGCAAGAAGTTCGGCGAAGATAACTTCCCCGATTGCTTCAAGGAATATGCGGATATGTTGACCTGGTCGACGCCGTACTCCACGGTGCTCGACACGAACAATCCGCCTTTCTGGAAATGGTTTACGGGAGGCAAGCTCAATGCGTGCTTCAACTGCGTCGACCGCCATCTGGCGCAGTATCGCAACAAGGCGGCCTTCATCTTTGTCGGCGAACTCGAGGAAGACCCGCCGGTGGCGCTTACTTACCAGGAGCTGTATGTTCGGGTGAACGAGATGGCGGCGCTGTTGCGCGACTTCTGCGGGCTCAAGGCAGGCGACCGGGTGACCCTGCATTTGCCGATGACGCTCGACCTGCCCATCACGATGCTGGCCTGCGCGCGGCTGGGTGTCATCCACTCCCAGGTGTTTGGCGGGTTCTCGGGCCAGTCCTGCGGTTCGCGCATCCAGGACTCCGGCAGCCGGATCCTTATTTCGGCGGACGCCTATTGGCGTTCGGGCAAATTGATCGATCACAAGGTGAATGCCGACATCGCGGTAAAAACGGCAAAGGAGATGGGGCAGGAAGTCGACAAAGTCCTTATCTGGCAACGGTATCCGGGCAAGTACAGTTCGCCCGCGCCCATGGTCGAGGGACGCGACTTTTTCGTGAACGACGTCCTCGAGCGGTACAAGGGAAAACGGGTGGAGCCGGTGTCGATGGATGCCGAGGCGCCGTTGTTCCTGATGTATTCCAGCGGCACCACCGGCAAGCCCAAGGGATGCCAGCACCGCACCGGCGGCTATCTGGCGTATGTGGCCGGCACGTCCAAATACATCCAGGACATTCATCCCACGGACACCTACTGGTGCATGGCCGACATCGGCTGGATCACAGGGCATTCGTATATTGTCTATGGCCCGCTGCTGCTGGCCGCAACCAGCGTGGTTTATGAAGGCACTCCCACTTACCCGGACGTGCGGCGTCCGTGGCGCATCGCCGAGCGGCTGGGCGTGAATATTTTCCATACTTCGCCTACAGCGGTTCGCGCGCTGCGGCGGCAAGGGCCCGAGGAGCCCAGGAAGTGCAACTACCATTTCAAGCACATGACGACCGTGGGTGAACCCATCGAGCCGAGCGCCTGGCGCTGGTACTACGAAGAGGTGGGCAAGGGCG
>CALMPB010000382.1 GCA_937871985.1 uncultured Burkholderiaceae bacterium | reverse complement strand
GAGCGGCGCCCTTACAAGGCGTAGGTCACAGGTTCGACCCCTGTAGCACCCACCAAACTTTTTGCGCAATAAAAAAACCACTCGAATTTAATCGAGTGGTTTTTTTATTGCCATTCGGTCGCGCGCAAGCTCAAGCCTCGCCTTTGTGAAGGGAATGGCAAGGCATGCAGATAAGGGATCCGCTATTCTTCCTTGATGGCGGCGAAGCTTTCCGCCAGATGATCCACCAGGGCCCGCACTGACGGAAGCAGGCCGCGCCGGGTCGGGAACACGGCATGGATGATCTCGCGCCGCGGCGCCCATTCCGGCAGGATCTTGAGCAGGGACCCTTCGGCCAGATGATTTTGCACCATCAGCAGGGGCAGTTGTACGACCCCCACTCCAGCTATTGCGGCACTGCGCAGTGCGATCATGTCCGTAGTCACCAGCCGGGGCGCATGGTGGATGACGGCCTGGGCGCCGTCCGGCCCCTGCAGCGACCAGGTATGGGTTTGATGCGGCGCTCCAAGTCCGAGGCTGGGCCAGCCTTCCAGAGCCGCCGGAGATGCGGGCGGGCCCAGGCGCTGGATGAGGGCCGGGCTGGCTATCAGGCATTGCCCGCGATCGGCCAGGACGCGCATGACCAGGTCGCTGTCCTGAAAAGGCGGCGGGCGCACGCGGATCGCCACATCCACAGCCTCGCCCATGACGTCCACGGCGCGGTTGGACGCCTCCAGATGCACCGTGACCTGAGGGTAGCGGGCCATGAAGCCGGCCAGCATTCTGCCGACATGCACGTGCAGCAGCGCAATCGGGCAGCTAATGCGGATTACGCCGCGCGGTTCGGCGCGCGTGGCGTCGACGACCTCTTGTGCTGCCTCGGCTTCCATGAGCATGGCGTTGCAGTGTTCATAGAAGCTGCGGCCGACCTCCGTCATGGCGAAGTGGCGTGTCGAACGCTGGATCAGACGGACTCCCAGTCTTTCCTCCAGCAGGGCGATGCGTCGGCTGAGCTTGGATTTGGGAATGTTCAATGTTCGGCCCGCCGGCGCGAAGCCCCCGTGGTTCACGGCTTGGACGAAGTAATAGAGATCGTTCAGATCCTGCATGGCGGCTGCGGCTTTCCGTTTGAGGCGGGTGTGCGCCCTGGCTGTCGTTCCTTGGGTAGGACTCTGTAAGTCAATTTAGCACGCTATTCACCGACTCGTCTCATAGCTATGCTTAATCTCATCAATCAGGCGGTCTGATTTACCGGAGATGGCATGAAAAAGATTTTAGGTGTTTATAGCGCTCCTCGCTCTCATTGGGTTGGCGATGGCTTTCCCGTGCGTTCCTTGTTTTCCTACGGCAGCCACGGCAGGCAGCTCAGCCCCTTTTTGCTGCTCGACTATGCCGGCCCTCAGGACTTCGCGCCGACGGGCAAGCCGCGCGGGGTGGGCCAGCATCCGCATCGCGGGTTCGAGACGGTGACCATTGTCTACAAAGGCGAGGTGGCGCATCGTGATTCGACCGGCAAGGGCGGGGTGATACGTCCTGGCGACGTGCAATGGATGACGGCGGGCTCGGGCATTTTGCATGAGGAATTTCATTCACCGGAGTTCAGCCAGTCGGGCGGCTTGCTTGAAATGGTGCAGCTGTGGGTGAATCTGCCCGAGAAGGACAAGATGACCACTCCCGGCTACCAGGCCATTCTCGATCGCGAAATTCCTGCCGTCGCCTTGCCGGACGAGGCGGGTGTCGCGCGGGTCATTGCGGGTGAGTTCGACGGCCGCACGGGCCCGGTGCATACCTACACGCCGATGAACGTCTGGGATTTGCGGTTGAAGCAGGGCGGGTTCAACACCTTCGAATTGCCCGACGGCTGGGCGGCGGCTCTGGTTGTCCTACACGGTACGGTGCAGGTGAACGACAGTGCCATCGTGCGCGAGGCGCAGATGGTCGTGCTGGATCGGGCCGGCCAAAGCCTTGTGCTGGAAGCCAATAGCGACGCCGTTGTCTTGCTGCTTTGCGGAGAGCCGATAGACGAGCCTATCGTTGGCTATGGGCCGTTCGTCATGAACAGCCAGCGGCAAATAGAGCAGGCTATCGACGATTTCAACAGCGGCCGGTTCGGGGCGATGCCCGGCTAGCCGGACGGCTTCAGGTGTGATGGATGCTTGCGGGCGCAGCACGGCCTGCTCTTTGAGGAGATGGACATGGATTTAGGATTGAAGGGACGTGTTGCCGTGGTGACGGGAGCGAGCAAAGGGGTGGGCAAAGGTGTTGCCCACTCATTGGCCGCGGAGGGCGTAGACGTCGTGCTGTTGGCACGCGGGCTGGAGGGGCTGCAGGCCGTTGCCCGGGATATCGCGGCGCAGTTCGATGTGCAGGCGCTGCCCCTGGCTTGCGATGTTACGCGGCACGACTCCGTGCGTGCCGCAGTCGAGGAGGTGAAAGCGCATTTTCCGACCATTCATATCGTGGTCAATAACGCGGGCGAGGCCATCAAGCGCAACGACAGGGAAATTACCTGGGGCGATGCGGACTGGTTGGGCCAGGTGCAGATCAAGACGCTTGGCGCCTTGCGCATGATACGTGAGTTCCTGCCGTTACTGGCTCGTGATGGCACCGGCCGCATCTTGAATATCGCCGGCGCCTCGGGTGCGATGGCCTGGATGCCGGCCTTGACTTATGGCCTGAACAACGCGGCGCTGATGCATATGGCGGGCTACCTGGCGGCCGATCTGGGCAAGGAGGGCATCAAGGTGAATACCATCGTGCCGGGCGTCGTCCTGACCGAGTGGCGCGAAGTCTGGGCCGAGAACATGGCCAAGGCGGAAGGCAAGACGAAAGAGCAGTGGCTAAGCGAGTTTTGCCGGGAAAAGGGGATTCTGGCCGGGCGCCTGGCCAGGGTGGAAGAGGTTGGCGACATGGCGGCCTTCCTGGCTTCCGATCGTGGTGCTTACGTCAATGGCGCGAAGATTGCCCTGGATGGCGGGTTGACGGTGAATGCCCGCTGAGGGCGCTTCGAGCGGGTGGCGTTGCACCCGCTCGCTGCGTTCCGGCAAAGCGAGTGCTTGCCGGAACGCGGTCTGGCGCTTTTAATCGGCGGCGACGAACTTGCCGTTTTTGATGGTAAGCATCATCTGGGCTTTGTTGTCGAAACCGAAATGGTCGGTCTTGGTATAGGTGAGGACGCCTTGGGTAACCGGGATGCTGCCGTAGCTTTCCAGGGCGTCTTTCAGTGCGCTGCGGAACTCGGGGGTGCCGGGCTTGGCTTTTTTGAGCGCTACCGGCACGACCTTGCTCAGGATCAGATAGGCGTCGTAGGCGTGCGCGGCAAACTGGCTGCGCGATCCGGGACCGTATTTCTTTTCGTAGGCGTTGACGAAGTCCACCGCCAGTTTCTTGGAGGGGTGGGTGTCGGGCAGGCCTTCAGGATAAACGGCCAGCCCCGATACGACGAAAGAGCCTTCGACGGCCTTGCCGCCCAAGCGGATCAGGTCGCGCGACGCGGCGCTGTGCGTTTGGTAGATCTTGCCTTTGAAACCGCGTTCGACCACGGTAGTGTGGGGCATGGCGGAGCCGCTGCCCGATGCCACGATGAGGATGGCGTCGGGCTTGGAGGCGATGGCTTTGAGGGCTTGCGCCGTGACGCTGGTATCGGCCCGGGCATAGCGCTCGACGTCGGTGACCTTGATGCCGTTGGCATTGGCCAGGTTGGTGAGTTCCTTGAGCCAGCTTTCGCCGTAGGCGTCGTTATAGCCGATGAAGGCAAACGACTTTACGCCATGTTTTTTCATGTGGTCGATGACGCCGCCGGCCATGACAGCGGTGGATTGGGGCAAGCGGAAGGTCCAGGTGCCTTTGCCTTCGGGGAACTCGGCCGGCGCCGCGGCCAGTTGCACGGTCTTGCCTTCGGCGGCCACTTCACCCATGGCGATGGCGGGGGTGGTGGTGCTGGAGCCGATGATGAGGTCGACGTGATCTTCGCTGATCAGGCGCTGCGCGTTCTTCTGAGCCTTGGCCGGGTCGCTGGCGTCGTCCAGGGTGATGAATTTGACTTTTTGCCCGGCGATATTGTCGGGCCATAGTGCAAAGCCGCTATTGACGGGAATGCCCAGGCCGGAAGCCGGGCCGGTCAAGGACAGATCGACACCGATGGTGATGTCCGCGTTGGCCTGCGTGGCACCCAGGCCCAGCGCGGCGGCCAGCAGGGTTGCGTGGAATACTTTCTTCATTCTCAATCTCCTCTGTTGTGAACTGCTTTGAATTGCTTTTGTGATGCCGGCTGGACGTTGGATATCCGTCCGACGGCGATGGGCGGGATTGCTCCCGCCCGGTTTTTGCCTTATTTACCGGCGGGGATGATGACGGCGGGATCCATGCCGTTGTATAAGGTTTCGACTTGATCCTGGCGGTGGGTAAGTACCGCCCGTTGATTGATGGAGCCTTTGTCGGTGATTTCGCCCAGATCCAGCGACGGGGGTTGCGTGAGGATCAGCGCGCGCGCTATGCGGGTGGCGCTGCCCGTGCCTTGTCGATACAGGCGGTCGGTAAGAGTTTGGAAGAACTGGCGCACAGGGGAGGAGGCCAGCACGTCCTGATCCGTCGCGCTGCTGTCCAGGCCCGACAGCTTGCGGCACAAAGGCACGTTGGGCAGGATGAGCATGCCGACTTCGCGGCGGTCGTGTCCGGTAATGACGCAATCCTGCAGATAGGGCGCGCCTTCGCGGCAAATCAGGGTGCGCAGATAGCCCACGCTGACCCAGGTTCCGGTGTCGAGCTTGAAGTCTTCGGCAACGCGCCCGTCGAACACGAAGCCGCGGTTGGGGTCGTCGGGATCCAGCCATTTCACGGCGTCGCCCGAGCAAAAATAGCCTTCTTCGTCAAAGGCCTCGGCCGTTTTGTCGGGAGCCCGCCAGTATCCGGGGGTGACGTTCGGGCCGCGGTAGCGCACCTCGATTTTGTCGCCGTTGGGAATGAGCTTCAACTCCATGCCGGGCAGCGGAACGCCTATTTGCCCCGCCAGCGCTCTTTCCTCGAGCACGAACATGGCGGATGGCGAGGTTTCGGTCATGCCCAGGCCGGTCGTCATGATGATGCGTTCGCCGCAGGCTTTTTCGGCCGTGGCGTGCAGTTTGTCCCAAACCGGCTGGGCCAGGGCCGCTCCGGCATAGAACTGCATTTTCAGCCGGCGATAGAAACTGGTGCGCAGAGCTTCGTCCGTTTCGAGCGCATTGGCGATTTTTTCCCAGCCTATGGGCACGTTGAAATACAAGGTGGGCGAGATTTCCCGCAGGTTGCGCAACGTGATGGCCATGCCTTGTTCCGTGGGCTTGCCGTCGTCGATGTAGAGCGTGCCGCCGTTGAACAGGATTTGGCCCAGGTTGTGGTTGCCGCCGAAGGTATGGTTCCAGGGCAGCCAGTCGACCAATATGGGCGGTTCCTCGGCCAGGAAGGGCCAGACCTGCAGAATCATTTGCAGATTGCTGCACAGCATGCGCTGCGTGTTGATGACCGCCTTGGGCAGCGAAGTGGAGCCCGAGGTGAACAGGAACTTGACGATGGTGTCGGGGCTGGTGGCCTCGTAGGCCGCATCCACGGCGTCGGTGACCGGCGTTGCCAGCAGCGACTCGAACGTGGTGCTGGCGCGCTGCGGCGTCGAGCCGCGCGTGGCCACGTATTCGACGCTGTCGTCGAGCGTGGCCGTGACGGCGGCGGCGTATTTTTGCGCGTCGGAAACGAAGACCAGGCCGGGGGTCAGCACCTGCGCCACATGGCGCAGCTTGTCGAAATCCTTGGAAACCAGCGAGTAGGCCGGGGATACCGGCGAATAGGGTATGCCGACGTATTGGCAGCCCAGTGCCAGAAGCGCATGCTCCAGATCGTTTTCGGAGAGCATCAGCACCGGCCGGTCGGGCGACAGCCCGCGGTCGAGCAGCGCCTGGCCGATGTGCCGCGCCATGTCCAGCGCTTGCGCGTAGCTGATATGGCGCCACTGGCCGGATTCGTCGCGCTTGGCGATGTAGCTGCGGTCCGGGGCCTGTTGAGCCCAGTAGTGCAGGCGATCGGTGAGGCGGCGCGGGTAGTCCCGCAGCGGCACAGGCGTCTTTACATAGACTTGGCCGTTTTCGCCAGGCGTCGTTTCCACAGGCAGGGCGCCAATCGCCACGCTGCGATAACGGGGTTGTACTGTCATGTTGTCTCTCTGAGTTCTTTGCCCGCGAAGGCATTACAACCATTGTTTTTTTATCGCTCTGCGCATGGGGTTGCCATTGGCCGCGAGCTTGTTGGTTTTTGGCGCTGCTCTCAGCCAGGGCGGAGCCCGCCATGTATTTTCGCCGCAGTTTTTTGATGCGATATATCAGATTACCTGATATTTGGCTTATACTACACCGAGAAAAATGGACTGGCAAGTAGAATTAGCCAGGCAGAAGAATGAATAGCCAAAGGAGTTACGAGTGGACGAACCAAGCGGCATTGCCTATTTAATCGGGCGGCTCGACCATATGTTGAGCCGCCGCATACGCGACAGCATTGCCCCAATGGGAATCACCGCGGCGCAGTACACGGCGCTGTCCGTATTTCGCAAGCACGGCCAGCTTTCCAATGCGCAATTGGCCGAGCGGTCGATGGTGTCTCCCCAGTCGGCCAATGAAATGGTCAAGACCATGGAGCAACGGGGCTGGATCGCCCGGAAATCGCCCTCCAATCATGGGCGCATCATTCAAATAGGCTTGACTCCGGAAGGCCTGGCTCTATTGAAAAAATGCGATGCGGCGGTCGTCGAGGTAGAGGCCGCCATGCTGGCCGAGATCGGCGGGACGGAGCAGGGGGCTTTGTATGCGCAGCTCAAGACCATGGTGCGGGGGCTGAGCATACTGACTCTTTAGCGCAGGCCTGGCGCAAGCGTGTTCGCGGCGTTGGTTCAATGCCGCTTCCATCGAGCCTTGAATGACGCAAGTATTCAACGGCAGGAGGCTAGCCCTGGATGGAGGCTTCCAGCGCCTGCAGCTCCGCCTGCGGGGAGTTGCGCAGGAACTGCCGCAGCTTTTGCATGAAGCCGGGCGTGGCGGTTTCGGGCACGCGCCTCAGCCAGGCGACGGCTTCGCCGATTTGCCCGCGTTCGGCCAGCAGGCGGCCGTAATTGAACTGACCGCGGAAGTCGCCGCCTTGCGCGGCGCGGCGGTAGTAATCGAAAGCGATGTTCTGGTCGGCGGCGACTTCCCAGCCGTCTTCGTAAAAGCCTCCCACAATATTCATGGACTTCGCATGCCCCATTTCTGTGGCTTTCGTCAGCCACATGAAGGCTTGCGCGCGGTCGGGCGGCGTGCCGCGTCCCAGAGTCAGCGAGGTGGCGTAGTTGTACATGCCCCAATCGGAGCCATTGGCGGCGGCGCGGCGGAACCAGTAGGTGGCGATGGCCATGTCGGGTTCGACGCCCCAGCCGTTTTCGTAGCATCGCCCAACCATGTTCATGGCCATGGCATCGGCGGATTCGGCGGCGGCCTTGAACCAGTTCAGGGCTTGTTCGGGATTGCGTTCCAGGCCAAGCCCTTCCAGCAGCATTTGCCCGTAGCGCAACTGGGCGTCGGCAATGCCGTGTTCGGCGGCGGTGGCCAGCCAGCGGGCGGCGATTTCGGGCGGTCCGTTCAGGATTGCCGCGAACTCTTCCGGTGTAGCTGCGTTGAATTGTTCGATGCTGATCTTGTTCATGTCTGGTTTGTGTAACGAAGCCGGGCCGGCCGCCAAGATATGGCGGCCGGCCCGGAAAGCGAAGCCCGCGGGTTGGGTGCTTAGTACGACAGGTTCAGGTTGAGAACCGCCGAACGTCCCGGAGCAATGCTGACATAGTGGGCAGCATACGCTTTATCGTAATACGTTTTATCAAAGACGTTGAATACGTTGAGCTGAACGTTTACGTGCTTGTTGAACTGATAGCCGGCCATGGCGTCGAAGCGCCAGTACGACGGGACGTAGACGGTGTTGGCCGTATTGCCGTACTGCTTGCCTACATAGTAAGCGCCAGCGCCGACCGTGAACTGAGGCATGACCTTGTAGCTGGTCCACAGGCTGAAGCTGTTTTTCGGCGTGTTCGGGAACTGGTTGCCCGTATCGGCCGAGTTGGGGCCGGCATCCGTAAGCTTGCCGTTCAGGAAAGTGTAGCCACCGAAAATCTGCCATTTGGGCGTGATGGCGCCCGAAAAGCCCAGTTCGAAACCGTCCACGCGCTTCTTGCCGGCCATTTGATAGTCGCCGTTGGCAAGCGTGACGCGGGCGTTGGTGGTTTCGGTGCGGAACACCGCGGCGCTCAGGCTGAGGCTTTTGTTAAGCACATCCCATTTGGTGCCGAGCTCGATGGTGCGGTTTTTTTCCGGCGCCATGTCGGCGGCGTTCAGACCGGTGGTGCCGCGTCCCGGTAGGGACGAGTCGCTGCCTTCGCCAGCCGATGCATTGAACGGCGTGGACGATGTGGCATAGGAGATGTAGAAGCTGCCGTTATCAACCGGCTTGTAGACCAGGCCCAATTGATAGTTGATCAGCGTGTCGTCGCGGCTCAGGTCGGAGCTGCTGGACTTGAGCGAGGACGAATAATTGTCCACGCGCAGGCCCAGGCCCGCGTGCCAGTGTTCGTTGAAATCGAGAGAGTCGAACGCGTAGATGGACTTGGTCGTGACCTTGCTGTCGGTGGGATTGCCGGCACGGCCGCCGCTGAGCGTATTGACCCATGGATCGTTGGGATTGGGGTTGTACAAGCTGGTGCAGTTATAGCCCGATGCCGCGCCAACGCCTGCGTTGCAGCTGTTTGACGAGCCCAGGGTGCCGGAGCCTCGATTGACCAGCAACGAGTCTTTCGTGCCTTTTTCCTGGGAAATTTCCACGCCCGCATTGAAGCTGTGCTTGATCGAGCCCGTAACGGCCTTGCCGACGAGTTCGGTTTGGTTGGCGATGCTGTTGACGTCGCTGACACGGGTATTGGCGCGCCGCCACACCAGGCCGGCGAGCACGTTGCCTTGGCTGTCGTCGGGCTGGGTCCAGACGTATTTCTGGTCGGAATACGTGTAGCGCGTGGTGTTGCGCAAGGTGAGGTTGTCGTTGAAATCGTGTTCGATTCCTACGGTGGCCATATCGCTGGTGGTCTTGCGATAGTCGCTGGACAGACCATAGAAATTGTTGCGGTCCACATCGGCGGGGCCGGCGCTGGTACGGGTCGGATCAAAGCCGGCTTTGCCGTTGTTTTTGGCGCCGATCCACGAAGAGGGGTAGGCGTAGGGAATCCCGCTATCCGGAATATCGTCTGTTTGCAGGTGGTAGTAGCTGAGCGTTACACGGGTGGGCGAGCCCAGGCCGAAGGTGATGGTGGGCGCAACGCCCCAGCGGTTGTTCTTGACCGTATCGCGTCCCGCGACGTCGGCGTCGTGGTACATGGCGTTGAGGCGGAAGGCCGTGTTGTCGTTGAGCAGCCAATTGCTGTCGACGGTGCCGCGGTAGTAGTTGTCGGTGCCCAGGCCCAGGCTGGCATTGGTGAAATTGCTGGCCTTGGCGGTCTTGCTGATGAGGTTGATGCTGCCGCCCGCGCCGCCGCGCCCGCCGTAGGCGCCGTCCGAACCCTTGATGACCTCGACCTGTTCCAGGTTGAACACTTCACGCGAGGTGGAGCCGATGTCGCGCATGCCGTCCACGTAGGTGCTGCTTTGAGCGTCGTAGCCGCGGATGAAGGGGCGGTCGCCCAGCGGGTTGCCGCCTTCGCCGGCGCCGAACGAGATGCCCGGCGAGTTGCGCAGGACGTCGGTCAGGCTGGTGGCGGCCTGGTTCTCGATGAGAGCCTTCGGAATGACTTGCACCGATTTGGCTGTGTCGAGCAGCGGCGCGGTGAATTTGTCGGACGCGGAATCCTTGACGTTGTAGCTGTCCGGAGCCTGGCCTTGAACCTTGACGGGGGCGAGTTCGGAAACATTGCCGGCGTTGCTGGTTTGCGCCATTGCCGCGAACGGCGTGATGAATAGGGCGGGGGTGGCGATGGCCGTGGCCAGGCTGCCAACCATGTTGCCGCGCAGGAACGACGACGGCGATTTACACTGAACGGACACTTTTTACTTACTCCCTTCTTAAAGATGCGAATCATTATTGTTAAGTGGTGCCATTCTATTCATATTGAAAATATATACAAATAGATATTCTGTCATTTACCTTAAATTATTCTGACAGTTGCCTTAAAAACAACAGTTCTGTAGCAATTCAGGGAGATATAGAGGCGTGAAAGACCGTTGTTGTGGCGAGCCCTGGGTGGCATAAGGGGAGCTTTTTCCATACGAACGAACCCCTGGGCTGGCTATCGAGCCAATCCAGGGGATGAGCGTTAAAGGGGCTTTATGGGGCCGCGGTTTTTAGGCCTTGGTATCGGAGCAAACACGATGAGGGGGTAGCTTATTGGCCGGGGCTTGTTGCCGTAGTCTTGCTATTTGCCAGACGGCGTAGGCACAGATTAAGGCTGGAATGGCTGAAAGGTTGAAGAGAGCCGATGTGGACCAATTGTTGGCCAGGATGAAGCCGCCGATTACTGGGCCCAGGATTGATCCTATGCGCCCGACGCTGAAAGCCAGTCCGATGCCCGACGCGCGTGAGCTGGTTGGGTAGTAGTTGGCGGCAAGTGCGTTCATGCAAAATTGGGTGCCGATGACAAAAAATCCGGCAAGCGCAATGGCTCCGAGACTGAAGGCTATGTGGGCGGGGGCGTAGCCGATTGCCGCAATCGATAAAGTTGCCAGGATATAGCTGGCTGGCAGTATGCGGAAAGGCCCTTGTTGGTCGACAAGCTTTCCAAGGACAAGCCCCCCCGCGATGCCGCTTGCATTGAGAACAACGGTTCCGATGATGGCCTGTTCGATGGCAAGGCCGGCCTGGCGCAATACATAGGGCAGCCAGTTTATAAGGAAATACAGAATCAGCAGATTGGAGAAGAATACTACCCATAGCAATAGGGTTCCCGGTATTCTGCCGCCGGAGAATACTTCCCGCACAGGCACTTTCGTCTGGGCCTGAGGTTTATCCTGAATAAACACGTTAGCGTGTTGCAAGCTTGGCGCCAGCTTATCTATCAGCTTGTCGAAAGCGCTGCGCTTGTGATGTTGAGTGGCTAGATAACGGATGGATTCGGGCAGCCAGATAGCTAGGCATATTGCCAAAACTAGTGGCATGGCGCCTCCCGCCAAAAACACTGAGTGCCAGCCGAAGGCTGGGATAAGCCGTGACGAGACCAGGCCGCCGATGACTGCTCCGAGCGGAAAGCCTGCCCACATCAATGTGGTCAGGAATGTGCGGTGCCGCTTTGGGGAGTATTCTGATGTCAGGGCGATCAGGTTTGGTACGGCGCCGCCCAGGCCCAAGCCTGTGAGGAACCGCAAAATAATCAAACTGGTTATGCCACCCGTGAACGCAGTGGCAAGGCTGAAAATGCCAAACATGGCGCAGGCCACGACAATTACGCTTTTTCGTCCCCATTTGTCAGCCAGCGGCCCCATGACCAATGAGCCAATCGCCAATCCCAATAGACCGGCTCCGAATACCACCCCGAAGCTGGTGACTTCGATAATCCATGCTTTGGCGAGGATAGGAGCTACGAAGGCAATTGCCTGAGTATCAAAGCCATCCAGCAGGGCAACTAGTGCGCAAAGCAGTATGGCTCGTAACTGGAGGCGGCTTAAGGGTTTCTCGTCTATGTATGCCTCGATATCGGTCGTGGTTGTCATATTGTCTCTCCATTGATAATTGTGGTTTTCTAGTTGTTGCCTAAGCAATCGGGTGGACTTCCATGCCAGGCCTGCTCCAGGATCTCAAGCAGATTGTTTTCGGTGAATGCCCGTGGGTTGTGCTGGATGTGATGTGCGCTTTCGCTTGCCAGGGCGGGCAAATGATGATGGCGTACGCCCAGTTCACGCAAACTGAGTGGAACACCGAGGCGCTTTGCCAGTGCATAGGCTCCCGCTGCTGCGGTGCTGGCCTCTAAGGCATTGGCAAGCGCAGCGCCGATTGTTCCCAAGGAGCCCTGGTTGAAGGCAAGTACGTGCGGCAGTACTGCACTATTGGAATCGGCATGTGGGATGTCGTAGTGCCCTCCTATGACATGGCAGATTTTGTGGTGCATGCCGATACCCACCATCTCTACCAATAGGCCACCGGTAAAGCCGGCATACAGGGCCTCTTGCCGCGCCTGCTGGTTGACCGGGTTTTCGGCACATTGCGGCAGTGTGCGGTTAAGTATTGCAGCCGCTTCGATGCCCAGTTGTCTCGCAAGCGGATTGGATGTGGGGGCGTATAGAGCTTCGACGCAATGGGCAAGGCAGTTCATTCCGGTCGCTGCGGTTTCGTGCGCAGGCAGGGTAGCGGCAATATTGGCATCGTAAAAAACGGCTGTTGCCCGGCAGGCCGCGTTTTTACGGGTTCGCTTTTCGCTGTCGATTTTGACGCCATACAGCGAGGTCATCTCGGAGCCCGAAAACGTGGTGGGGATTGCGAACCACGGTTTACCGGTTTGCGCTGCAATGAATTTACCCAGTCCCAGTGTTGACCCGCCTCCGATGGCAACGACGCAGTCCGCATCAGCGAGGATGAAGCTTCTTAATGCCTGCATGGCAACGTCCACAGGACAATGCGGCCGCGCCTTATTGAAGGTGCCAACGCAGTTCTCCTTTAAAGACTCTATAAGTGGGCGATAGCGTTCGGCGCCTTTTTCTGTGCTTATGACTAGGGCTCTACTGTTTCCAGAATGCACAATTGCGGCGTTAAGGTCAGAAGTTGCGCAGCCTGCACCGAAACGGGCTCGGATTACAGGCAGATCAAGTGGGAACGTGTTCATGCCAGTGCTCCATCGAGAAACTGAAGCACACGTGTTTGTGCGAGTTCGGCGGCTTGCGGGTCGTATGTGTCTGTGCGTGAGGCGTTGAAGAATCCGTGTTGGGCGCCGGAATAAATGAAGATCTCTCCCGCAGCGGATTCTTGCAGGGCTTGTTGCACATTCAGGCTGGCTTCTATAGGTATATGGGCATCGTTGTCGCCTACATGGACTTGAATGGGAACGGGATATCGCCGCAGCAGATCCGTATTGTCATCGAGCTTTACGCCATACAGAGCAATAGCCGCCTTGAACGGTTTGTGTGCTCCAGCAAGGACGGCCAGTTTTCCACCTATGCAAAACCCTAGCGTTCCGACGCGCTCCACACAGTTTTGTTGTTTGTTGACCCAGGATCCGACCGCGATAATGTCGTGGATGCTTTTTGCGAATGAAAGCTCCTGCATGAGGCTGAACCCCTTTTTCCTGTCTTGTTCGTCATACCCAAGATTGATCCGCCGTTCGGAGCGCCAAAATAGATCCGGCATAGCAACGAGATAGCCGGCATCGGCGAATTTTTCGGCTTTTTGTTGCATGGCTTTGTTTATGCCGAAGATTTCATGCAGCATGACGATCCCTCCGCGTACGGGAGTGTGAGTGGGGGTTGTAATATGAACGTCTATGCTTACGTCATCAAAGTCGATTTTTTTCCACTGAGATTGGCTGGACATGTCTTTTCCTGTCGATGAGTGTGAGTAATGAAACGCCGGGCTTAGAGCGTTTTTAGAACGTCGCCCACATGGTTGCGGATTTCCCGTTGGTAGTACCCAAGTTTCCTGGCGGCGACTTCATCACTGACGGAATATAGGACTGCAGGTTCAGAGCCGGTGACGCAATGCCGGTACCAGGTCCATGAGGGAACTGCGATGACGTCGTTGCGTTTCCAGTCCAGCGTCTGCCCATCGATTTCGGTTTTACCTTCTCCTTCCAGCACTACGTAAAGGGCGGAAGACATCCTGCGCTGGGGTAACGTCCTCATGCCGGCATCCAGCAACTGGCAGCGGAATGCCATCGTTTGCATTACCGATGTACCATCGGTTGGATCGACGTATTCGACCATGACACCGTCGTGCGGGTCGATATAGTGTTTGCGCATGGCATGCAGGGCCTTTTTAGTATCGGCCCATCGGTATAGAAACATAGGGGAGTGGCGGTTGAGGCCACGTTGATGATCCACGTTTACTGGCATGATGCCGCCCGTTGCGTACATGGCCGTTGAATATCCGTTTGTGTGTTTACGGGCCTGATACGAGACGCTCTTGCCGTCGGCATCCACATAGTCGAATTCGAAGATTGTTGCGTTGAACGCCTCGACCATAGGTACGTCAAGCACATCGACCCAGATGATGGCGTTTTCCCCATCGTTGCCGTGGTCGTGCCATGTGCCGTTAGGGGTAATGACAAGATCGCCGCGCGCCATTTGAAGCTTTTCTCCTTCGACCACGGTATAGCCGCCGTCTCCGTCTAATACGAAGCGGCTTGCGCAAGGAGTGTGCCGATGCACCGGGGCCCTTTCTCCGGGGTTGTAAAGCGAATAGGCCGCAAAAAGCGTGTTGGTGATAAACGGCTTTCCGCGCAGCCCCGGATTTGCGAAGAGCAGGGCTCGGCGTTCGCATTCTTCGATTGGCACGGTTCGCGATGCGACGCGCAACCTTGGCTCAATGTCAGCCCATTTCCAACGGAAGGGTTGAGCTGTGGCGCGTGGAGTCCTTAGTTCGATATCGGTTCGCTCTTCCCAGAACTGCATCAGGTGGAGCGCTTTTGCATCTTCGGCCAGTGCCGCTCGATCGATATGGTGGGTGTCCGGATTTGTGTTCATGTTGCCTCCAGTTGTGATTGGTGGTATTTACCTTGCGAAGTTATTTCATATTGCGTAGCAATAATGTGATAAATTTTATTTAGCTTGTTTTTTAAGGTCAAAAATTTTATTTTTACTACGCATTGTTTAGGTGAATAGAGTGGAACAAAAAAATACTGTGAAAGCTGAGCGTGAATTGGGTATCAAGTCGATTGTCGTAGGGGCTGATCTGTTGCATTCGGTTGCGATGGCGTCGGGGCCGTTGTCCTTGACGCATCTTGCAAACCAGGCTCGAATGCCGACGGCGAAGGCGCGCCGCTATTTGGTCAGCTACATTCAGGCGGGGCTTATTACGCAAGATGCGGTTTCGCGTTTGTACGATTTGGGGCCGGCTGCTTTACAGCTTGGATTGGCTGCAGTTGCCCGTTTCGATGTAATAAAACGGGCGGATCCTGTGCTTCAGACGTTGGCTCAGGCGGTCGATGAAACCGTAGGCTTGATGGTCTGGTCGCCTCGCGGCCCTACCTTGACTCGGTTGATCGTTAGTAATCATCCTATTGCGCTGACGATGCGGGTCGGATCTGTCATTCCGGTTCTGCCTACTGCATCGGGGCGGGTATTGGCAGCCTATCTGACTCCGGCAATGTCGACCCGTTTGATTGAACGTGAAAAAGTGGAACGCAACGGCCTGGATCGGATCGATGAGACAGCCGTATTTTTGGCGGTGCGCAAACAAGGTTATTCGCGGATTGATGGAACGCTGCTCAATGGAATTACTGCATTTGCGGTGCCCGTTTTCGGGCCGTTGGGTGAGCCTGTAGCGGCATTGAACGTATTAGGCCGAACAGACTCCTTCACGTTATCTCATGAAAAAAAGGTGTTGAAAGCGTTGAAGGAAGCTGCAAGGGAAATTAGCGTCGCCAAGCCTTCTTGAGGGTTTGGTTCAAATGAATTGTGCGATTGCGCTTTTCGCAGAGCAAAGGTGCTTGATAGCAACCGGGATTAAAATATTATTGCGAATGGTTCGCATTTCTGATATTGTTGCGGTCTATCCTGCTCAAAGCCGTTTCAAAGGAAGGCCTGAACCGCGTTTTGGAAAGAGCTTTTGTGCATCCGTGTATCTGTGCGCAGGCTTTTAACAGGGCTTTGTTTGGATTCATGAACTTTTTGTCGTTGGACGCATGCTGCATTTTCGTCTTTACCCTAAATCCCGCTCTGTACAAATCAAGGTTGCAGCCGCTGCTTGCGTAATCGGAGTGCATTTGGCCGTTCTTGGCGTCATCATCGCCGCGCCGGTCAAACCAGACATCTCAATGCCTCAGTCGGACGAAATCCAGTTCGTCGAAATCGGGCCCGAGGTCGTCGATACGGCGCCCGAACCCGAGCCGCAGGCCACGCCTCCGGAGCCGGTCGAGGAGACTCCGCCCCCCGAGCCCCAGGTAGAGCCCGATCCGGTCGAAGAGCCCCCTCCGGAACCCGAGCCCGAGCCGGTCGTCAAAGAGCCCGAGCCCGAGGCGATCACTGAACCGCCCAAACCTAAACCGAAGCCCAAGCCCCGGCCCAAGCCGGTCGTCAAGCATCAGGAAACGCCCAAGCCGGAGGCCCCGCCCGCGGCGCCCAGCGGAGCCGCCGCGACGGTGGCCGCGCCCAAGGCTCCGGCTGCGCCGCGCGACCCCAACAAGCCGCGTCTCATCGGGCGGGTCGATTACCTTGGCCAGCGTCCCAACCCCGAATATCCCCGGCTTTCTCAGCGCCGTGGCGAGGCGGGCCGGGTCGTGGTTCGGGTGCTGATTTCGCCGCAAGGCTCCGTCGCCAACGCGACGCTGCGCACTTCGTCGGGCTATCCGCGCCTGGACGAGTCGGCGCTGAAAGCGGCGCGCAGCGCGAAATTCAAGCCATACACCGAAAACGGCGTTGCCTATCCCGCATTGGCCGATATTCCATTTGATTTCGTTTTATAGGAACCACCATGTTCGATCTCGTAAGCAGCGCATTGCATATTGTTGCGCAAGTAGGCCAGGCAGCATCCGATGCGCAGGCGGCGGCGCCCGCGGCCGCAGCGTTGGGCAGCGCAACTCCGGCCGCAGCCGCCACCGCCTCGGCGGCTGCCTCGGCCTCGGCCATCACCGCGGAAAGCGGCATCATCCACTTCATCGCGCAAAGCGATCTCGTGGGCAAAAGCCTGTTCGGCATCCTGCTTTTCATGTCCCTGATCAGTTGGTACCTGATCTTCGTCAAGTCGTTCAGCAATCTGCGCACGCACCGGCATTCGCGCCGCTTCCTGAATCAGTTCTGGGCAGCCAGCTCGCTCGAGCAGGTCGAAAACGAAATCGCCACGCACGGCGCGACCGAACCGTTTGCGCATGTGGCCAGCCACGCCATTCACGCGCGGAACCACCACGCCAAATACGGCGCTATGAAGCTTGAGGAAAAAGGTTCGACCAGCGCCTTCGTCACCCGCATCATCCGCAAGGTCATCGACGAGGAAACGGCCAAGCTCGAGAACGGGCTCACCGTATTGGCTTCCATCGGCTCCACCGCGCCGTTCGTCGGCTTGTTCGGCACGGTTTGGGGGGTGTACCACGCCCTGGTCGGCATCGGCCTTTCCGATAGCGTCAACATCAATCGCATCGCCGGCCCCGTTGGCGAAGCCCTGATCATGACCGGCCTGGGCCTGGCGGTGGCCATTCCCGCCGTGCTGGCGTACAACGCCTTCGTGCGCACCAATCGCGTCTACCTGGCGCAGCTCGACGCCTTCGCGCACGATCTGTTTACGTTCCTGTCCACCGGGCAGCAGGTCTTCGAACCCAGGGCCAGTGTGCGCGGCATTTCGCTGGCGGCCGGCAAAAAGGACTGATCATGGCTTTCGGAAGCTTCGACAATAAGGGCGACAACCACACCATGTCCGAGATCAACATGGTGCCGTTGATCGACGTCATGCTGGTGCTGCTGGTCATTTTCATCATCACGGCGCCGTTGCTCAGCCACTCCATCAAGATCAACCTGCCGCAGGCCACAGCCCAGCCGGTCGAGATGAAGCCGCAGGTCATCGACCTTGCCGTCAACGAGGCGGGGCAGTTGTTCTGGGACGAGCAGCCGGTGTTGATGGATAATCTGCAGCAGCGGTTCGCCGCCGAAGCCGGCAAAGATCCCCAGCCCGAATTGCGTATTCGCGCCGACCTGAACACGCGCTACGAAATCCTGGCCCAGATCATGAGCAGCGCCAAGGCCGCCGGCATGAAGAAGCTGGGCTTCATCACCCGCCCGGGCGAACACGCGGCAGCGGGCGGCAATCCCCCCGCCAAACAATAGGCAATAGGCGGCCCGCCAAGCTGGGCCCATCTGTTTTGCCTGGCCGATCCAAGCCTCCATCCCCGACCGCCCGGCAAGGCGCCGGGGATTTGTTTTTTGTGCCGCCTGCCTTTTCCGGGCCCGAAATGCCCGCTCATTCCGGTCAGATTTTCGTCAGCTTTGTAACCCCCACTCGTTTATATCGTCCGGCATTATTCAAAGCGGCCGGTTCGATATAGAATCACGGCATGCGAGTACTAGTTATTGAAGACGATACGACTTTGGGCCACGCCTTGCAGGAGTTCCTGATGGGGCAGGGGTATGCCGTCGACTGGCTGCAGGACGGTGAGCCGGTGCTTGGCGCCGTTACGGGGCAGTCCTACGATCTGCTGCTGCTCGATCTGAACCTGCCCAGCATGAGCGGGCTCGATGTCCTGCGGCAATTGCGCGCCCAGGGCCAGCAGGTTCCCGTGCTCATCCTTACGGCGCGCGACGGGGTGGAAGACCGCGTGGCAGGCCTGGATGCGGGCGCCGACGACTACGTCACCAAGCCTTTCGAGCTCGCCGAGCTTGCCGCCCGGGTGCGGGCGTTCGCGCGGCGCCGCGCGGGCCAGGTGCAGCCGTTGCTCGAGGTCGGCCCGCTGGTATTCGACAGCGTGGGCCGCGAAGTGCGCGTCAATGGGCAGCGCCTGGCGCTGTCGGTGCGCGAACTGTCTGTGCTTGAAATGCTCATGGGCCGGGCCGGGCGCGTGGTCACCAAACGCCAGATCGTCAACTCGCTGTCGGCGTGGGACGCCGATTTCAGCGAGAACGCCGTCGAAGTCTATGTCTACCGCCTGCGCAAGCGTCTCGAAGGCACCGGGGCAGGCATACAGACCGTGCGCGGATTCGGCTATCTGCTCGATGTCGAAAGTGCCGCGTAGCGTTTTCAAGATGCAGGGATGCCGGAGCGGCATTCACGCCATCCGGGCCTTGTTCCCATGACATCCCCTTCGTCACGGCTCGCCGCCGGAAAGCTGGCCCCTCACGCGCGACTGGCCGCATTGCTGCAGCCAGGCTCCCTGGCGCGCCACCTTATCTTGCGGCTGGTTCCTCCCGTGCTGATCCTCATCGCCCTGGATCTTATCGTGACGTGGGTCGTGACCAGCCGCATCAATCTCTCGGTCTGGGTGCTCCACGATATTTTCTGGGTGCTGCTGCTTAGCCAGGTTCTGCTGGTCTTGCTGATTGCCGGCGTGCTGATCGCCGGCGTACGCTCGGGCCTGCGATCCATCAATCGCCTGTCGGACGAAATCAACCAGCGTTCCATCGACGACCTTCAGCCGGTCAATGTGGCCGGCCTGACCACCGAGATCGCTCCCGTCGTAACCCGCATCAACGATCTGCTGATCCGCCTGAACGATTCGATGCAGGCGCAAAAGCGCTTCATCGGCCATGCAGCGCACCAGATCAGGACGCCGCTGAGCGGGCTCAAGCTGGAGTCCGAGCTGATGCTGGCCGGCAATCTGCCCGACGACGTGCGCGAGCGCGCCCAGCGGATCAAGTCGGTCACCGACCGCATGATACGGCTGGGCCAGCAACTGCTGGTGCTGGCGCGCGCCGATTCGTCGGTTCGTCCCCAGGACAGCTTCCAGAGGCTGGATCTGGCCGACTGGGCGCGCTTGAGCGCTTCGGAATGGATACCCGCCGCGCGGGCCGAGCATATCGACCTGCAGCTGTCGGCGCCCGACGATGCCGTGTGGGTCGACGCCGATCCGTTGCTGCTCGAGGAAATGCTGAGCAATCTTATCGACAATGCACTGCGCTACGGAGCCGGGGCCACGTACATTCGCGTTCAGGTCGGCGCTACGCCGCCGTCGCTGATGGTCGAGGACGACGGACGGGGCATCGACGCCGATGACCGCGACCGGGTTTTCGAGGCGTTTTACCGCTCGCCCCGGGCTACGGCGGGCGGTTCGGGACTAGGGCTGGCCATCGTCCGCGAAATCGCCCTGGCGCATGGCGCCTGGTGGGGCCTGGCCAGTCGCCCCGAGTTCGCAGGCACCCGGATCAACATCGTATTTCCAGGCCCGCGTAAAGGCGCCAACCTGACACGGCACGAAGGATAGACAGCCCAATGAGCACAGGACTACACGACGAGAAACCAGCGGGGCCGCCAGGCGCCGCGATACTGATCGGAGCGCTGGGCGTCGTATACGGCGACATCGGAACCAGCCCGCTGTACACCATACGCGCATCGCTCAGCGGTTTTGCCGTGCTGGATCCGTCCCATATCATGGGCGTGCTTTCGCTGTTGTTCTGGATGCTGATGCTGGTGGTTTCGCTCAAGTACGTAACCCTGATCCTGCGCGCCGACAACCGCGGCGAAGGCGGCACGCTGGCCCTGATGGAGCTGGCGGCGCGCGGCCGGTCGGGGCGCAAGCGCTGGATGCTGGTCGTGCTGGGGCTTATCGGAGCCAGCCTGTTCTACGGCGACAGCATGATCACTCCGGCCATTTCCGTGCTCTCGGCGATAGAGGGCATCGGCATCGTGTCGCATACGCTGGATCCGTGGGTGGTGCCGGTGGCGGTCGTCATCATACTGGGCTTGTTCGTGGTGCAGTCGCATGGCACCGGCGCCATCGGGAAACTGTTCGGGCCCATCATGCTGTTGTGGTTTTTCTGTATCGGCGCCCTGGGGGCGTACCGCATCGTGCAGACCCCACAAATACTCCGGGCGCTCAATCCCGTGTGGGCGGTGGAATTCATCGCCCAGGGCCCGTGGACGGCCTTCCTGCTGCTCGGGGCGGTGGTGCTGGCGCTGACGGGGGCCGAGACCCTGTATGCCGACATGGGGCATTATGGGCGGCCGGCGATCCGGCGCGCCTGGTTCGGCCTGGTGCTGCCCGCCCTGGTGCTGTGCTACTTCGGCCAGGGGGCGCTGCTGCTCGGCGACCCGGCCGCGATCCGCAATCCCTTCTTTCTGCTGGCGCCGGGATGGCTGCTGGCTCCCCTGGTGGGTCTGGCCACGGTGGCGACCATCGTGGCGTCGCAGGCGGTTATTTCGGGCGCGTTCTCCGTTACCCGGCAGGCCGTGCAGCTTGGGCTGTGGCCGCGCATGGTCATCCAGCACACGTCGGCCAAGGAAGAAGGGCAGATCTACCTGCCCAGGGTCAACCAGTTGCTGTGCCTGGCCGTGCTGGTTCTGGTGGTGGGATTCAAGTCGTCCGAAAACCTGGCCCATGCCTACGGTTTCGCGGTAACGGGCACCATGCTGATGACGTCGCTGCTGGCGTTTTCAGTGCTGCCCCGCAAGAGCACGGGCGCAAGGCGCGGTTTGTGGATGGCGCTGCTGAGCGTGTTCCTGGTGCTCGACATTCTGCTGTTTTCGTCCAATACCCTGAAGATCGTGGATGGCGGCTGGCTGCCGCTGGTGGTGGGCCTGAGCCTGTTTACCCTGATGCTGACCTGGAAGCAGGGCCGCGACAAAATGCACCAGACTCTGGCGGGGGATCAGCAGCCTCTCAAGGATTTCGTCGATGCCATCGAGCAATACCCGCCGGTGCGGGTGCCCGGAACCGCCGTGTTCATGAGCATGATCGTCGATACGGTGCCGCCCGCCTTATTGCACAATCTCAAGCACAATAAAGTGCTGCACGAGCAGGTTCTGTTCTTGAATGTGCAAAGCGCCGACGTACCCTATGTATCGTTCGACGAGCGCTATACGCTGGAACGATTGGGCCGCAGCAGCTGGCAGGTGGTGGCGCGATGGGGGTTCAAGCAAGAGCCCAATGTGCCGCAGTTGCTGGAACTGCTGGCGCACGAGCATCCCGAGCTCAATCTCGACCCCATGCAAACTTCTTTTTTCCTGTCGCGCCAGACCATCATCGTGGTGCGCAAGCTGCCGTTCCGCATGCGTTGGCGGCGCAGCCTGTTTGCCTTCATGGCCAGGAACGCCAGCCGCAGCACGCGGTTCTACAAGATTCCGCCCAATCGGGTCGTGGAAATGGGCATGCAGCTGGAGCTATGACGCCGATGCGTTCGTTGGTTTTCTTGGGGAAAACAGAACCTGTTGATTTTTCAGGATCCCGGTTTCTTTTATGAAGAAGGTAGCGTTGACTCTGGCGCTTGCGACGGTCTGCGAGGCGTCGGCCAATGCGCAAGATAGTGTTGTTCTCTATGGTGTCGTCGACGCGGGAATTGCCTCGACCCATGTTTCGGGTCCGGATGGCCTTGGGCGGTCGGCGACCGGAGCGGTCAGTGGCGGGTTGACAGACTCGCTGTTCGGGCTAAAGGGGCAAGAAACCTTGTCCGAGGGCTGGTTCGCGAATTTCCAGCTGGAGAGCATGTTCGATGGCGTGACGGGCGCATCGTACAAGCCAGCCCGGGTGTTCGACAGCCAGGCCTGGGTCGGGGTGGGCAGCGAGGCCGCGGGTCAATGGCGATTCGGCCGCCAGCCAACAGCGGCCAAGCGATTCGGCGAGCAGCTTGAAGTTTCATCCTGGAAGGAAATGGGGCTGGGGGCGACTTTCAAGGCTTCCGACAATTATCAGATAGACCAGGCTGTCAGCTATATGTCGCCGCAGTGGGCCGGGTTGACGTTCGGTGCGAGCTACAGTTTCGACGTTGCGAGCCGCGGCCATGCCAACGGCAAATCGCCTTCGGCAAGTCTGGCCGCCCGGTTTGTGCACGGTTCCTGGACATTGATCGCCACGTGGGACAAAACCCGTTTGTCGGACGACGTGCTGGCCAATGCTCCGCATCCCCAGGCGTGGCAGTTGGGCGTGATCTACGAAGCGGGTTTCGCCAAAGTGTCGCTGGGCTGGAGCCGCCAGAAAAACGGCTATGTGGACTTGGATAGCGGCGATCCCGATTCGGCGGGACTGGGGCTTGGCGCGCAGGAGTTTGTCAATGGCGGGCGCCTGGATGCCTATGTGGCGGGTATTTCCGTTCCTGTCGGGAACGGCGAGTGGCAACTGCAATGGTCGTATGTGAAGCCTGACTGGCATTGGCAGGACGGCGAAAAGGCGCGTAGCGGACAATTGGCCACTTTGGGGTATGTGTATTCGCTTTCGCCGCGCAGCAAGCTGTATGCCATGGCCGGGGTGGCAAGCCGTTATTCGCTGTCGGATCAGCTGCGGCAAGGGCAGGGTACGACGACGCGCTATATGGCCGGTATTTTGCACAGCTTCTAGGGCGGGGCCGAGCGCCGGGCGCGGCCCCGCTTGCAGGGTTCCAGCCGGCAGTTATTGCATGGAGCCTGGCGGCATGGATGGCGTATTGGACGGGGCGGGTTAGCCCGGTACGGTAATGGTGGTTTCCCGTATGATTCCGCCGCCGTTTACGCTGCCTTCCACTTTGGCGTTGGGGTCGCTCATCAGCATCATGCAGTCTTGCCGCTGGCCGGCGGGCAGGTTCATGCAGCGGCGGGTGGCATCTTCCTGGTAGGTATTGTTGCTTTCGCTGGCAAGCTGGTTGTGCCGCGCGGCTTGCAGGGCGGCGCCGGCTTCTCTTTCGCAGGTGGCTTTGCTTTCCTGGGTCTGGCCGGCTTTGCAGGCGGCCATGTCGCGTTGGTATTGCGCTTCGGGGCTGTTTGTCGAGTGGCTGCCGGCGGCCAGCGCAGAGGCCGAGGCCAGCCCAAGGCCCAGAGCCAGCACTATGGAGGCGGAACGGGGCAGGATATGTTTTTGACGATTCATGGTCGTTTCCTTGAAAACGTGGCAATCATAGGGATTGGAACAGTCATGAATCAGTATAGAAGAATGCCGCCGTCTATTCGTAACAAAATGTTTTACCTCGATCGGCCCGATTTCCGCCGTCTATTCGTCGGGCACGGGCCGCCGCGCATCGCGCCGCAAGCCGGCTTGCATGAGCAAAATCGCGGTTACAGGCGAAACAATGATTAGCAAAAAAGTGATCAGCAACTGGTGAATGACGATATGTCCTTCGATGGCGGAAGAAACCAGCATCGACGCCAGCAACACGAAACCCACGCCCAGGGTGTTGCCCAGAGTGGGGGCGTGCATGCGTGAATAAAAGCGCTTGAAGCGCAGCAATCCCGCCGAGCCGGTCAGGGTGAGGATGCCGCTTAGCACCAGCAGAATGGATGCGGGAACGGAAGCCCAGAGTGGCAGCGTTGTCATGGTTCGATTACCTCGCCTTTGAGCAGGAATTTGGCCAGGGCCGCCGAGCCCACGAAACCGAACAGGCCGATGAGCAGGGCAATGTCGAAATAAATGCTGCTGCCGAACCGGATGCCCAGAACCAGCAGGATGAGCAGGCCGTTGATGTACATGGTGTCCAGCGCCAGCACGCGATCCTGGGGCGTGGGGCCGCGCAGCAGGCGCAGGGTGGCGCAGCCCAGGGCCAGGGCGAAGCAGCACAGCGCGAAGATGCCTGCCCAGTAAAGAATGGCGCTCATTCGAATATTTCCTTTAAAGGTTGCTCGTAGCGCAGCTTGATGAGCTGGATCCAGTGGTTTTCGTCTTTGAGATCCAGTACGTGCAGGGTCAACAAGCCTTTTGGTTCGGAATATCCCGCCCAGACGGTGCCCGGGGTATAGGTGATGATGCAGGCCAGCGCGGCCAGGCCATGCGGGTCGCGCAGCTCCAGGGGGATGCGGATGAACCCGGGGGTATGCGACTCGGGCCCCAGCCAGATGAGGCGGGCTACGGCGAGATTGGACTTGGTGATGTCGACGACGACGTTCGCCAGCAGCCGAACCAGCGTAAGCGGTTTTTTGGGGGTGGAGCGCAAGGGCCGCAAGGCCATGGCGGCCCACGACAGCAGCAGCGCCAGGATGGCGCCGAGCACGATCTGGCCGGTGGAAACGGTTTCGTTCAGCAGCAGCCAGATGGCGAGCAGCAGGGCCGGCATGAGCAGCCAATAGAGGACGCGTTTCATGGCGTGCCTCCGGGCAGAGGCAACGCCGCGGGCTGCCGCAGCACCGCCTGGATGTAGGACTGAGGATTGTCCAGGGCCAACGCCGTGTCGTTCAGATAAGCCAGCACCGGCCCGGCCCAGACGGCCAGGCCCACGCAGCACAGGACGAGGAAGGCGACCGGGGCGGCTTCGCTGATGCGCAGGCGCGGCGTTACGGAATCGTCGGTGCTCCAGAACAGGCGGATGCCGGCCCGGGTAAGCGCAATGATGCCCGCCAGCCCCGAGACCAGGACGGCGCCCACCAGCAGCCAGGCGTCCAGCGAGGGCGAGTCGGTGCTGGATGTCTGCAGGGCCGCGGACAACAAGGAGAATTTGGCGACGAAGCCGGAAAGGGGCGGCAGGCCGATGACCAGCAGGCTGCAGGCAATGAAGGCCATGCCCAGGAATGCCATGGCGGCCGGCAGGGCAACGCCCACGACGTCGTCGGAGTGATCGGGAGATTCGGGATCGTCCAGGTCGAAGGCCTCGAGGCTGATGGCCAGCACGTCCGCGCCGAAACTGCGACTGCGTTCGGCCATTTCGATGAGCAGATAAAAGGCTCCCAGCGCCAGCACCGAGTTGATGAGGTAGAACAGCGCCGGGCCGGTCACGGTGACGCCGGGCATGCCCAGGGCGGTCAGCAGCGTGCCCGACGAGCTGATGACGCAATAGCCGATCAGGCGTTCGGTTTGTTGGGTGGCCAGCATGCCGATGATGCCGAACATCAGCGTGGCCAGCCCCAGCGAGAACATCCATTCGCCGCCGAACGCCGCGGGCGCGCCGGTGGGCAGCAGCAGCGACCCCAGGCGCAGGAGCGCATAGATGCCGACCTTGGTCATGATGGCGAAGATCGCCGCTACGGGCGCGCACGCGCTGCCATAGGCATTGGGCAACCAGAAGTTCAGCGGCCATGCCGCCGCCTTGATGAGAAAGGCGATGCCCAGGATGGCGGCGGCGGTTTCGAACAGTATGCGGTCGGAGCCGGCCAGCCGCCCCGCCTGCACGGCCAGGTCGGCCATGTTGAGCGTGCCCGTCACGCCATAGACGAGCGCCATGGCGATCAGCAGCAAGAAGGAGGCTACGAGGTTGGTGACGATGTAGTGCAGGCCGGCTGTGACCCGGGCTTCGCCCGAGCCATGCAGCATCAGGCCGTAGGAGGCGGCCAGCAGGACTTCGAAGAACACGAATAGATTGAACAGGTCGCCGGTAAGAAAAGCGCCGTTGAGCCCCATCAGCAAGAACTGGAACAAGGGATGGAAATGCACGCCGGCGCGATCCCAGCGCGCGGTGGCGTAGGTCAGCGCGGCGATGCCCAATACCGCGTTCAAGGTCAGCATGATGGCGGCCAGCCGATCGGCCACCAGGACGATGCCGAATGGCGCGGGCCAGCCGCCCAGCAGGTAGACGGCGATATGGCCGAACCAGGGCGAAGCCTGTATGCCGGAGGTAATGAACAGCAGTTCGATGGCGACAAGCAGTTGCGCAAGCACCGAGGCGAACGAGATGCCGATGCGAACGCGCCGGTGCGCGTCCTTGAGCAAAAGCTGGACGGCTCCCGCAAGCAGGGGGATGACTATGGGCAGGACGGGGAGATGGGCCGACCAGTCGATCACAGATTGGCCTCCCTGCCGTCCACGTGGTCGTTGCCCGCCAGTCCGCGCGAGGCCAGCAGCACCACCAGGAACAGGGCGGTGGTGGCGAAGCCGATGACGATGGCGGTCAGTACCAGCGCCTGCGGCACGGGGTCGGCATACAGCGCCGGGTCGGAGCCCTTGCCGGCGTCGATGATGGGGGCGGCGCCGATGCTCAAGCGCCCCATGCTGAAGATGAACAGATTGACGGCGTAAGACAGCAGGGACAGGCCCATGATGACCTGGAAGGTGCGGGGGCGCAAAATCAGCCATATGCCCGAGCCTGCAAGCACGCCAATGGCAAGCGACAATATGAGTTCCATTAGTTCACTCCCTCGTGGGCGGCATGCCGGGCGGGTGGCGGCGTGGAGGCGGCTGCGGGAGCCGCCTTGCGCCGAAAGCGGAGCGACTGGTGGGCCAGGGCCACCAGCATGATGACGGTGGCGCCGACGACCAGCATGTATACGCCCAGGTCGAACAGCAGCACGCTGGACAGATTAATGTGGCCGATGACCGGCACGGCAAGCTCCAGTTCCACCGAGAAAAGCAGGGGGTGCAGGCTCCACCAGGCGCCTATCGCGGCGCCTCCGGCGGCAAGCAGGCCAAGCGCGATCCAGTATTGCGGCCGGATGCCCTGGCGCGATTCAACCCAGCTTACCCCTCCGACCATGTATTGCAGAATGATGGACGTCGCCATGACCAGGCCGCCGACGAAGCCGCCGCCCGGCAGGTTATGCCCGCGCAGCAGGAAATACAGCGAGATGAGCGCGCCGATGGGAAGCAGAAAGCGCAGCAGCACGGCCGGAACCTGCATGATGCCTTGCGGAACCAGGGCGTCCAGGTCGGGTTCGGGCGGGGCGGAGCTGGGGCCTGGATTGGCCCCTTGCTGCTGGCGCAGCGGGCTTTGCGTGATGGTTTCGGGTGGCGGCCTGAAGCGCCGCAGCAAGGCGTAGACGGTCAGCGCCACGATGCCGAGCACGGTAATCTCGCCGAACGTGTCGAAGCCGCGAAAATCGACCAGGATGACGTTGACCACATTGGCGCCGTGGCCTTCGGGCACGGAATTCTTGATGAAGAAACCGGCGATGCCGTCGCGGCTGGGGTGCGTAAGAACCGCATAGGCCAGGACGGCCAGGCCGGCTCCGCCCGCGATGGCCACCAGAACGTCGCGCAGACGGCGGGCCAGGGTGGGAGAGCTGATGGCGGCGTCATCGCTTTCGACCCGGGGCGGCAGCCAGCGCAGCCCCAGCAGAATGAGGACGGTGGTGACGACTTCGACCGCCAGTTGGGTAAGGGCCAGGTCGGGCGCCGAAAACCAGGCGAACGTGATGGCGGTCGCCAGTCCCGCGCCGCCGGCGAGGGCCAGCGAGGCGGGGCGATGGTACTTGGCCTGGTGCGCCGACCCGATGGCGCAGGCGCCGCCGGCCAGCCACAGGACGATGAAGAAGAAGTTGACGGGGGTGGCCAGTGCGGGCCGCAGCCAGCCGCCGCCCAGCAATGGAAGCGCGGCGACGACGAACGTGGCCACGATGGTCAGCAGCAGCAGGCGCTGCAGCCGGGGCGAGTAGACGCGGTTCAGGAGCCAGGTGCTGGCGACGTCGATGCCTTCGAGCAGGGCTTCGAAACTGCGGCGGCCGTCCAGGCGATAGATGAGCGGGGTTTTGTCCGGGTGCTCACGATGCCGCTGCAGCAGGATGACGTACAGGACGATGCCGCCGGCAAGCGCGGTAAGGCTCATGAGGAGGGGTTGGTTGAAGCCGTGCCAGACTTTCAGATCGTAGTGGGGCGTGTTGCCGCCCAGTATGGACAAGGCGGCGGAGTGCAGGAAAGGCCCCAGCGTGTACTTGGGCAGGATGCCGACGAGCAGGCAACTGAGCACCAACAGGCCGCTGGGAAGCAGCATCCAGAAGGGCGGCTCGTGCGGGGCCCGGGGCAGGTCGGTGGCGGGAGGACCGAAGAACACCTGGCAGATGAAGCGCAGCGAATAGGTGACGCTGAAGGCGCTGGCAACCACCGCGGCCAGCGGGAGCACGAATTCGGTGAAGGCGTCGCCGCTGAGAAACACGGTTTCGGCGAAGAACATTTCCTTGGACAGGAAGCCGTTGAGCAAAGGCACGCCGGCCATGGCGGCGGCGGCCACGATGGCCAGGGTGGCGGTAATGGGCATGGCCTTGGAAAGCCCCGACAGGCGCTGCATGTCCCGCGTGCCGGTTTCATGGTCGACGATGCCGGCCGCCATGAAAAGCGAAGCCTTGAACGTGGCGTGGTTCATCATGTGGAACACGGCGGCGGCCAGTCCCAGCGTGGTGTTCAGGCCCAGCAGAAGCGTGATCAGGCCCAGGTGGCTGATGGTGGAATAAGCCAGCACGCCTTTCATGTCGCGCTGGAAGATGGCCGCATAGGCGCCCAGCACCAATGTGCAGAGCCCCGCTCCGCCGATGATCCAGAACCATTCGTTGGTGCCGGCCAGCACAGGCCAGAAGCGCGCCAGCAGGAAGACGCCGGCCTTGACCATGGTGGCCGAATGCAGGTAGGCGGACACGGGGGTGGGCGCCGCCATGGCATTGGGCAGCCAGACATGAAAGGGGAACTGCGCGCTTTTGGTGAGCGCGGCGATGGCGAAGAGCACCAGTATGGTTGGATACCACGGATGGCTGCGAACCAGGTCGCCGGAGGCCAGGACGGTATCGAGGTTGTAGCTGCCCACGATATGGCCCAGCATGAGCACCCCGCCAAGCAGGCACAGCCCGCCGGCGCCGGTAATGGTAAAGGCCATGCGGGCGCCACGCCGCGCGTCCAGGCGATGGTGCCAGTAGGCGATGAGCATGAAGGACGACAAGCTGGTCATTTCCCAGAACACGACCAGTTGCAGCAGATTGCCCGACATGACGACGCCCAGCATCGAGCCCATGAACAGCAGGAAAAACGAAAAGAAGCGCGGCGCGGGGTCCTGGGGCGACAGATAGTAGCGCGCATATAGGACGATCAGTGCGCCCATCAGGGTGATGAGGAGCGTGAACAGCCAGGCGTAGCCGTCGAGCCTCAGCACGAAATTGATGTCCAGCGCCGCGGGAATCCACGGACGCGCCACCTGGACGACGCCGCCGTCGGCGATGGATGGATAGAGCGAGATGGCCAGGGCCGCGCTGCCCAGGGCCACTGTTCCCGCCAGCCACGCTTCGAGATTGCGCGCGTTTTGCGGCAACAGGGCAGCGATCAGGCTGCCCGCAAAGGGCAGTGCGAGAATGAGGATGAGCAGCATCGAGTCTTGTTGTTGGAGGGCGGGCGTGTCTGCAATGATACGATATTTTTCGGGCCCTTCCCGGGGAAATTTGCGTAAATAAGCACAGGTTAGCGTGCGCTGGCCGCATTTTGGCCGCCGATGATTGCGTGTGCCCTCAACAGCCTGGCTTGCCCGGATCCGTTCGCGGCTTCAGGGTTTTGATGCCGAACACTATGTAAAGGCTTATGCCTGCGCCCATTACGGCCAGTCCGGCCTTGACCCAGGTGATCGGAACGATATAAATGGAATACGACAACGACGCCCACATTAAAAGCAAGGCTACGACCTTGGCCGCCCGCGGCATTCCCGAGCGGTTTTCGACGGCTGCAATATAGGGGCCCAGCAGGCGGTTGTGGGTCAACCAACGGTGCAGGCGTGTCGAGCCGCGCATATAGCAGGCCGACGCCAGCAGCAGAAACGGCGTCGTCGGCAGCAGCGGCAGAAACACGCCGGCAATGGCAAGCGCAACGGCAAGGGTGCCAACGATGATGAAGAGTGCTTTCATGGGTGAAGCCAGGAATACGAGGCCGGTGCGCAAGCGGTGTGGCGCCGGCCACTGCCGCGGCATCCGGGTTGCCGCGGTGTTTGGACGGAGCGATGCGCCGTCAGCCTTTCCCGTTATTGTCGCTTAATGCCGAGCGGATGTCTTCGCGCGACAATTGCGGCGCCAGTTGCTGGATGAAGTCGTACATGTATGAACGCAGGTAGGCGCCGCGCCGCACGGCGATCCTGGCGATGTTCGGACGAAACAGGTGCGTGGCCTGGATGGGTTGCAGGCGGTGGGTGTTGTGGTGTTCGATGGCCATGGAGGCGATCAGGCCGACCCCCATGCCCAGCGCCACATATTGCTGGATGACGTCGGAATCCATGGCGGTCAGGACGATATCGGCGGTTACCCTGGCCTTGTCGAAGGCTTCATCGATGTGGCTGCGTCCGGTGAAGCCCTTGTCGTAGGTAATGATGGGGTGGGCGGCCAGGTCGGACAGGCTTACGGTGTCGAGCGCCAGCAGCGGATGGCCTTGCGGCACGACGATGACGTGCGTCCATTCATAGCTGCGGAACGACACGAGTTCGTCGAATTCGCTGAGGCCTTCGGTGGCGATGCCAATGTCGGCCTTGCCTGAAATGACCCAGTCGGCAATATGCTCGGGCGAGCTTTGCTGCAATGCGATGCGCACGTCGGGGAAATTCTCGCGAAAAGCCTGGACGGCGCGGGGCAGCGCGTAGCGCGCCTGGGTGTGGGTGGTGGCCACCGCCAAGGTGCCCTGGGTTTCGCGGGCGTAGTCCTGGCCGGCTTTTTTCAGGTTTTCGGCTTCCAGCAGCAGGCGTTCGATGATCGGCAGGATTTCCCTGCCCGGCGAGGTCAGGCCGGTCAGCCGCTTGCCGTTGCGCTCGAAAATATCGACTTCCAGCTCTTCTTCCAGTTCGCGTATCTGCCGACTGACGCCTGGCTGGGAGGTGAACAGGGCATTGGCCACCTCGGTCAGGTTGTAGCCGCGCCTGGCCGCCTCGCGTATGGAGCGCAATTGCTGAAAGTTCATGCCGGCCTAGCCAACCTGCTCGACGAAGACATGCAGCTGGCGCGGGCTGACCAGCAGGCTTTCGCCTTCCTTGAAAGCCTGTTCCCGGAACAGTTCGTTCGAGATGACGGCTTCGATGACTTCGTGGTTGTCTTCGCGCACCAGCTCCAGTTGCGCCAACGGGCCGATGGCGTGGGCGTGCCGCAGCCGGGCCGCGATGCCGTCGCCACCGGGCTGGTAGCGCCGCACGTCCAGGTCGTGCGGCCTGACGTAGCCGATGCCCTGGGCGTCGTCGACCTGGGCATGGTCGGGCACGCGGAACGATGCGGATCCCGCTTCCAGCATGCCGTTGTGGATGCGGCCGCGGAACAGATTGACGTTGCCCAGGAAACCGTAGACGAACGGCGATGCCGGATGGTTGTAGACCTCGGCCGGCGCGCCGGTTTGCTCGACGCGGCCTTTGTTCATGACGACGACCTGATCGGCCACTTCAAGCGCCTCTTCCTGGTCGTGGGTGACGAAGATGCTGGTGACGTTCAACTCGTCGTGCAATCTGCGCAGCCAGCGGCGCAGCTCTTTGCGCACCTTGGCGTCCAGGGCGCCGAAGGGCTCGTCCAGCAGCAGGACGCGCGGCTCGACGGCCAGGGCGCGGGCCAGGGCGATGCGCTGGCGCTGGCCGCCGGACAAACTGGATGGATATTGGTCGGCCAGCCAGTCCAACTGAACCAGATTGAGCAACTGCGTGACGCGTTCGCGGATGGCCTGTTCGGAAGGCCGGGTGCTGCGCGGTTTGACGCGCAGGCCGAAGGCGATGTTTTCGAAGACCGTCATGTGCTTGAACAGCACGTAATGCTGGAACACGAAGCCGACCTGGCGCTCGCGCACGTGATGCGACGAGGCGTCCACGCCGTCCAGCAGCACCTGGCCGCTGTCCGCCTGTTCCAGGCCGGCGATGATGCGCAGCAGGGTGGTCTTGCCGCAGCCGCTGGGGCCCAGCAGGGCGGTCAGTCCGCCGTTGGGGAAGTTGAGCGATATATCGTCGATGGCGGTGAAATCGCCGAAACGCTTGTTGATGTGGCGGACTTCAATGCTCATGGGGTCTCCCGCTGAAGGGCTTCGGGCGCGCCGCGATAGATGCGCCATTCGATAAAGGACTTGATGGCCAGCGTGGCCAGGGCAAGCAGGGCCAGCAGCGACGCGACGGCGAAAGCCGCTGAAAAGTTGTATTCGTTGTAAAGGATTTCCACGTGCAGGGGCATGGTGTTGGTTTCGCCGCGGATGTGGCCCGACACCACCGACACGGCGCCGAACTCGCCCATGGCGCGCGCGTTGCACAAAATGACGCCGTACAACAGCCCCCACTTGATGTTGGGCAAGGTAACCTTCCAGAAGGTTTGCCAGCCGCTGGCGCCCAGCACCAGCGCGGCTTCCTCTTCCTCCACGCCTTGCGACTGCATGAGCGGGATGAGCTCGCGGGCCACGAAGGGGAAGGTGACGAAGATGGTGGCCAGGACGATGCCCGGCACGGCAAAGAGAATCTGGATGTTGTGGTCGACCAGCCATTGGCCTATCCAGCCCTGCGTACCGAAGATCAGCACGTAGATCAGGCCCGAGATGATGGGCGATACCGAGAAGGGCAGATCGATGAGCGTAAGCAGCAGGTTCTTGCCGCGGAACTCGAACTTGGCGATCGTCCATGCCGCCGCCACGCCGAAAACCAGGTTCAGCGGCACGGCGATGGCGGCGGTCGTCAGCGTCAGCCTGATGGCCGACAGCGCGTCGGGCTCGGTGATGGCGGCGAAATAGGCGCCCAGGCCTTTGCGCAGGGCTTCCGTGAATACGGCCAGCAGCGGAATGAAGAGAAAAAGGGTCAGGAATGCAAGGGCGACGCCCAACAGCAGGATCTTGACCCAGGCGGGCTCGGCCGTGGCCGACGGGGTGCGCGCGGGCTTGTCGAGCGCGATGGGGACGGCAAGGACGGTGCTGTTCATGATTGCGTGCGCAGGCGTTGGCCGCGGCGGCGCGACCAGGCCTGCAGCAGGTTGATGGTGAAAAGCATGGTGAACGACACCAGCAGCATGACCATGGCGATGGCTGTCGCGCCGGCGTAGTCGTATTGTTCGAGCTTGGTGACGATGAGCAGCGGCGTGATTTCCGACACCATGGGCATATTGCCCGCGATGAAGATCACCGAGCCGTATTCGCCGGCCGCGCGGGCGAAAGCCAGGGCGAAGCCGGTAATGAGCGAGGGCATGATGGCGGGAAAGATGACGTGCGCGAAGGTTTGCAGGCGGCTTGCCCCCAGGCTGGCCGCCGCCTCTTCGTATTCGGATTCGAATTCTTCCAGCACCGGCTGCATGGTGCGAACCACGAAAGGCAGGCCGATGAAGGTCAGCGCGACAACGACGCCCAACGGTGTAAAGGCGACCTTGATGCCGAGCTGCTCCAGCCCGCTGCCCAGCCAGCCGTTGGGCGCATACAGGGCCGTCAGGGCGATGCCGGCGACCGCCGTGGGCAGGGCGAAAGGAAGGTCGACCAGGGCGTCGATGATTCTCTTGCCGGGAAATTCATAGCGGACGAGCGTCCAGGCCACGATGCCGCCGAACACCGCATTGACCGCCGCCGCAATCAGCGAAGCGCCGAAGCTGAGGCGGTACGAAGCCATGACGCGGGGCGAGGTGGCGGCGTGCACGAACTCGTCCCAGCTCAGCGAAAAGGTTTTCAGGAAGATGGCCGCCAAGGGAATCAGGACGATGAGGCTTAGATAAAAAATGGTAAAGCCCAATGTGATGTTGAACCCCGGCATGATCCGGAACGGCGGGTTCCTGCGCAGGGGAAGTGTTGCGGCGGTCATAGATGGTCTGGGTGAGTCGGAACGGATACGGAACCCATGCATGGTTGCATTTCGCCGTTATAAAGAGAACGATTTTTTTCCTATGTCCATAGAAGAAAATCAAATAAAGATGGCGCCCCGACTCGGCCCTGCCTAGCGTTTGCCGGGGATGTAGATCTGGTCGAAGATGCCGCCGTCGCCGAAGAATTCCTTTTGCACCTTGCTCCAGGGGCCGGCCACGTCCTCGATGGTGAACAAATTGATTTTGGGAAATTGCGATGCGTATTTTTGGGCGATCTTTGCCGAAGTCGGGCGATAGTAGTTCCGGGCCGCGATATCCTGGCCGGCATCGCTGTACAGGTAGTCCAGATAGGCTTGCGCCACCTTGCGTGTGCCGTGCCGGTCGACGTTCTTGTCCACCAGGGCCACGGGCGGTTCGGCCAGGATGCTGACCGACGGCACGACGATTTCCACTTTGTCGGGCCCCAGTTCCTTGATGGCCAGGAAGGCTTCGTTTTCCCAGGCCAGCAGCACGTCGCCGATGCCGCGTTCGACGAAGGTGGTGGTGGATCCCCGCGCGCCGGAATCCAGCACCGGCACATGCTTGTAGATCTGGCCGACGAAGGCCTTGGCGCTGTCGACGCTGCCGCCCGGCTGCTTGAGCGCATAGCCCCACGCCGCCAGGAAGTTCCATCGGGCGCCCCCGGAGGTCTTGGGGTTGGGAGTGATGATCTGGATGCCCGGCTTGATCAGATCGCCCCAGTCCTTGATGCCTTTGGGGTTGCCCTTGCGCACCAGGAAGACGATGGTCGAGGTGTAGGGCGAGCTGCGATGCGCCAGGCGCTCCTGCCAGTTCTTGTCGATGAGGCCGCGCTGCGCGATGGCGTCGATGTCGGAGGCCAGCGCTAGGGTCACGACGTCGGCCGAGATGCCGTCGATGACGGTGCGCGCCTGCTTGCCCGAACCGCCGTGCGATTGCCTGATGACGACGTCGTCCCCGGTCTTGGCTTTCCATTCCTTGGCGAAGACCTTGTTATATTCCTGGTACAGCTCCCGGGTGGGGTCGTAGGAAACGTTCAGGAGTTGTATTTGCGCCGCATGAACGGCGGGCGTGGCGGCGAAAGCCAGGAACAAAGCGGATAGTGCTATTTTTTTTGCCAACATATGCGTTACCTTGGAAGCAGTGGTTCGAGCGCTGTGCGCGGAAATTTTTCGAAGCTGAAAGTTTCAGAGCCTCCAGCTTATCGAGCCCGTGCTTCAAGGAAAACGAATGGTTTCACGATTGTTAATTCGTTTTTCGCATATGGGGCGCGGTCATCCTGGCGGGCGCAGGCGAGTTGCTTCGCCGGATTCCGGCAATGGCCGTTTGAGAAAATGGTTTTTCAGGGGGCATGGCATCATGGCGCGGGGCTGCGTTTGAGGCCATTTATTTCATAAGGAAATTTATTGATGAACGAAAATACGATAGTCACCACGGCCACCGCCACCGCGGCGCCCGGCCCCGACGATGAAAAACTGAAATCGGCGAAGACGATAACCCTGGTCGTATATGGTTTGCAGGCCGTGGCGTTCATCGTGGGCATCACCGCCATCATCGCCATTATCATCAATTACGTGAAGCGCGCCGATGTCCAGGGCACCTGGCTGGCTTCGCATTTCAAGTGGCAGATCCGGACCTTCTGGTACAGCTTGCTGTGGTCGATCGTGGGTGTTGCCCTGTTGTTCGCGGTGGTCGGCTATTTCATCCTGGTTGCCAACCTCATCTGGATCATCTACCGCATCGTCAAAGGCTGGCTGCGCCTGGTGGACGGCAAGCCGATGTACGCGGCGTAAAGCCGCCGGGCGGACGTGGATCAAGCGTGGCGCCTGTGCGCGCCGCGGCTTGTTCGCGGATGGCGCACGGGAGCGGGCGGGCATACGCCTATAAATTCATGGGAAAACCATTGCCCAGGCTTCTTTGGGTTGTGAGAAAATAACGGAATCCTCTGTTTTTCCAGGTGGTTCGCCATGAAACTCCTTGCTTGTCTTGCCGCCGCTGCGGCCTTCGCCTATAGCGCGGCGGGCTTTGCCGCGCCTTTGGTCACGCCCGCCGAACTCAATACCCTGGCCTCCGACCCAACCGTGCGCATCGTCGACATCCGGCCCGCTCAGGACTACAGCGCCAATCACATCCCCGGGGCTGTCTCCGCGCCCTATGGGCAATGGCGCGGCCCGGCCACCAATCCCGGGCAGTTGCCCCAGATCGATGCCTTGACCGCCTTGGTGCGCCGCCTGGGCCTTGGCGAGGCCAGTCATGCGGTCGTGGTGTCCTCGGGCGCCGATTCAACCGACTTCGGCGCTTCCGCGCGGGTGTACTGGACGCTCAAGTACCTGGGGCTGAACAATCTTTCCATTCTCAACGGCGGCGTCAAGGCGTGGACCGATGCGGGCCTGCCCCAAAATCAAACCGTGCCGCAAGTAGCGGCCAGCAGCTACACGCCCGTCTTGAACACGGCGCTGATCGCCACGCAGGATCAGGTCGCGGCCCAGATCGGCAATCCGCAGACCCGGCTCATCGATGCGCGTCCCGCCAATTTCTTTGAAGGCAAGGCCAAGGCGCCGGCGGCCAAGGTTCCCGGCACCATACATACGGCGGTCAGCCTCTCGTTCGACCGGTGGTTCAAGCCCGGCACTTCCATTTTCGTATCCACCGAGGAAGCCCGTAAAATCGCCGCCCGCGATCTTGCCAAGCCTGCCGGCGAAACCATTTCGTTCTGCAATACGGGGCATTGGGCGGCCATCGACTGGTTCGCCCTGTCCGAGGTGGTGGGCCAGAAAAACGTCAAGCTCTATCCGGCATCCCTGGTCGAGTGGACGCAGTCGCCCGAGGCGCTGCCCATGGACAACGTTCCGGGGCGCGGCTCGCAAATTCTCAACGACCTTAAAAACCTGGTCGGCAAGGTTTCCTGATTCGTCGCAAAAATGCGCATTGCAGCCATGCCGTACCTTGCACTTGTGAATCGGGCGATTTCCGCCGCCGGACGATAGACAACCCATGAATCGAACTTCTCTCGCGGCCGTGATGGCCGCCTTTTTCTTGGCCCTGGTGTGGTTTGTATCGATGCGCCAGGCCGTCCTGTTCCTGGTGGGCGTGGGCATGGGGAGCGTGCTGGCTGGCGCCCGGTTCGGCTTCACCACGGGTTGGCGCCGCCTCATCGAGCAGCGCGATCCGCGCGGCGTCATGGCGCAATTGTTTCTCATGGCCCTGGCGGCGGCAATCTCCATGCCGCTGCTTGCCGCGTTTCCGCACGATTTGGGCGCGGCGCTGGGGCCGCCCAGCATCAGCCTGATCGTCGGCGCTTTTGTATTCGGGGCGGCCATGCAGATGGCCGACGGCTGCGGCTCGGGAACCTTGTACAAGGCGGGGCTGGGCATCCCCCTGAACATGACGATATTGCCGGTGTTCGCGCTGGGCAGCTTTTTGGGGTCGGCCCAGCTCGAGCAATGGTTGAGCCTGGGCGCGGTCAAGCCGGTCGGGCTGGTGGGGCGGTTCGGGCCCTGGGAGGCGTTCGGCCTGACTTGCCTTGGCCTGATCGTCCTGGGGGCGGCGGCGCTTTTATGGTGCGGCAAAGCCAAGCCCTGGTTCGATCGGCGCTTGTTCATAGGCGCCGTATTGCTGGCGATCCTGGCTGTCCTGAACCTGGCCATTGCCGGCCAGCCGTGGGGGGTCGTATACGGCTTCGGGCTTTGGGTGGCCAAGATCGCCGTGGCGACGGGGGCGTTCGACCCTGCCTCCAACCCGTTCTGGAGCCAGTCCGTCAACTTGACGACCTTGTCGCAGTCGGTTTTTCTGGATGTCACTTCCATTACCAATATCGGCATTCTGGCGGGAGCCTTGTGGATAGCGGCGGGCCAGTCATCCAAATCGGCTCCTGCAAGCTTGACGGCCAGGCAATGGACGGTGGGCATCATTGCGGGATTTCTGCTGGGCTATAGTTCGCGTCTTGCCTTCGGCTGCAATATCGGCGCCATGGTCAGCGGCATTTCAACCGGCAGCGTCCATGGCTGGATCTGGGTGCCCCTGGCGTTTTGCGGCTCTGTGCTCGGGCTGCGCATACGACGCCATTTCGGTTATTGATTTTTTGGGGTATTGATGAAAAAACCGATACTCGCCGCAGTGTTCTGGGCACTGCTGATTGCCTTTTTTGCCTGGGACTGGGCGGTTTCCGCGCCCGTCAACCAACGCCTGGAGCCGCCGCTCATCGCCGCGGGCTCGGGCCAGGCGCCTTCCGGAGGGCATTGCGCGTCCACATTTTGATGCATAGATGCGACACTTTTGCATAATTCGCCGGGTCAGGCCGCGGCTCTCGACGAATGAACGCGCTCAGGAAAGTAAATTTTCCAGCGCTCTGTTATTCTCTTACGTGTTTTACTAAAAGTAACCACTATGCGCTGCCTTCATCTCCTCGCAAAAAGGCGGTTTGGTTCGGTCTGACGGGTTTGGCCGTCATCACTGTAATTCAAATGAGAAGCGTGTTTTTCTGGATCCGAGGCGACTTTCACAGGAGCTGAGTCATGTATTGCGGTAAAGCTCCAATAGAGCGCGATTTTTCCGAATTCCTGGAAGCACCGGGCGTGCTCGGCTTGGACGCCTTTCGATATTCTTTGGACTGGCTGCTGGAAATGAGCCGGCGCTACGGAGCCCCGGCTTTTTCGCTGCTTTGCCTGCGCCTGGACTATAACTGGCACTCGACTCCGGTGCCGGTGGCATTGCGCGACCAGGAGCGCGAGATTGCCGACGAGCTGGTCGGCCGCATCATCGAAATAGTGCGTGAAGCCGACCGCTGCACCAGAACCCGCGAAGACATGCTTTGGCTGTTGCTGCCCTACGCCAACAGCGAGGCGCTCTTGAAAGTGCAGCAGCGCCTGAGCGCGCTGGCCGAAGGCTGCGTCAACTCATCATTCAAGGTCGGCTTGCGCATGAAGGGCATTGTGGCGCCGCTGGATCTGCAGGTTCACGAAGACGCGGATCTTCTGATGGCGCGCGTGGAAGGGCTCGAGGACTAGTTCTTTGTGCCGCGGCCTGTTGTAACGCTGGTCTGCCGGCCTGGGCGCCGCCGTGCGCCTCAGGCCTTGCCCAGCGCATAGACCACGGTGTCCAGCCGTTCGAGGCCGCGCTGCCTGAACCGGGGTTCGCTGGCAAGAATATCGCGCCGTTCTACCAGCTTTGCCTTGGAGTGCGGGGCGAACAGCGCTTGCACTTCGGCATCGTCCACGGAAAAAGGCGGGCCATCCATCCGTTCCTGAAGATAGTCCAGCGTGATGAGCAGTCCGCGGTAGCGTGGGGGAAGCCGCGCGTAAACATGCTGTACGTAGCTTGGCCGCATGTCGCGCGGCAGAGCGATCAGGGCGGCCCGGTCGTAGACGCCGTCGCACGCTGCCAGCGTGGCGTCGTCCAGGGCGAAGATATCCCCGCACAGGATTTCGATGTTGCCGGCGGTGTGGCGGCGTCCCATCGGCGACTCATGCACGGTGGGCCGCAAGCGATTTTCGTGGAAGAACTGCTCGACGGCCAAAGGCGACAGTTCCACCCCCAGCACATGGTGGCCCTGCGCGGCCAGCCAGATCATGTCCAGGGATTTGCCGCAGAGGGGCACGAGAACGCGGCTGTCCTTGGCCAGGGGCAACGAGGGCCAGTGTTTTTGCAGCAGGGGCATCACGGTATCCTGGTGAAACCCTGTGCGTCCTTCCTGCCATCGCGTGAGCCAGAAATTTGCGTCCATCGATTCTCCTATTTTTTGCCGCCGGGCCGCCCCAAGGCAAAAAGCGCCCCCTTGGGGGGCAGCAAGCCGCGTGAGCGGCGCAGCGTGGGGGCTTCTTTTGCCGCCGGGCCGCCCCAAGGCAAAAAGCGCCCCCTTGGGGGGCAACAAGCCGCGTCAGCGGCGCAGTGTGGGGGCGTTTTTTTTGCGTGGTCGGGGCTATTGTAGGTGAAGCGGCCGCCGGCTTGCGGGCAGCCGCTTCGTGCCGGGGCGTTCAGTTGTTCAGGATGACTTGGGCAATGAGTCCCGTGGCAATGGCCGTAAGCAGGAAATCGTTGCCGGCCTGGACCCAGTAGTAACCCCTGGGCGGCTCGCTAAGATGATGGACGCGCCAATCTTCGATAATGTAAGGATGACGGCGGTACTGCGCCGGCAAGCGGCCGCCTTTGTAGAAATTGTGCCGGGGCCCCGCTCCGCGCCCGCGCGCCGGCGCGTGAGGGGGAGGGGCATGGTGAGTCTGCGGGCCGGGGCCCGGCCGGCCATGGTCGTTGCGATCCATCTGGTGTTGCGGAGGGCCGCCGCGATCCCAGTTCTGATCGTGGTGGCCGTCGTTCTGGGCGAACGCCGTGGTGCCCGCCAGGGCCGTGCAAGCTGCCAGAATGGCAGAGCCGATAATATTGTTCTTCATGGATCAAGCTCCTTACGTTTGACCCAAGCCTGCGGCGGCATAGTGCCCGCCTGGCTTGGCGTCTGCCGGCGCGCGGCGGGATGCCCGCGCTAGACGGCAAAGAACAATGCCGTGCCGGAATGAGCTAATTGAATCACCGAAACTGCTTCAAATTGGTTGCATTCGGGTGATTAAGGTTACGGATCGTGTCTTGAGGCCTTATGATGGAGGCCTATTCCATTTGATCGGCAACTTGAAGGGAACCCCCGGATCATGGCTAAAAAGAAAACACCGCAAGAGGATCCCGACGAGGTGGCGCTGCTGGCGTGGTGCGTCGAAGTCGAAGAACTGCTTGTGCAGGCCGGCGCGACCCGGGACGAGGCGCAAGAACACATCGAAGAGCAGGCCGAATGGTTTACGGACCTGTTTTACGAGGGCTTGACCCCCGAGGAAGCCGCCAAGGCGGCCTTGAATTAGGGCCTGTCGACATGGGTTGACAGGCCCTAAGCGCCGTATCTACATCAGCGGTTTTTGGCTGGATTCGTGCGGGGCAGCCATTTCCAGAACACGGCGGCCGCGACGAACCCCAATCCGCCTATCGCCGCGATGCCGGCGCCCAGCGATATCAAGGCCGCTATCGCCGACATCAGCAAGGGGCCGCCGCTGGCGCCAAGGTCGGCGATAAAGCGCCAAATGCCCAGAAACTGGGTACGGCCGACCGAAGGCGACGAGTCGGCGCCTATGGTCATGATGATGCCCGATCCCACCCCATTGCCGAAACCCAGCACCATGGTGACGGCGGCGAACCACCATAATCCGTGGGTGAGCGGCATGAGGGCGAAGCACAGGCCCATGATGAGCATGCAGGGTATGGCCACCCAGTGCCGGCCGCGGCGATCCATGATGTGGCCGGCGGGGTAGAAAAGCAGCATGTCGATGGCGCCCATGCAACCGTAGACGACAGCCGTGGTGGTGGCGTCCAGCCCGATATGGGCGGCCCAAAGCGGAATGACGGTCTGGCGGCAGCCTCGCAGGGCCGACACCAGCAAGCAGCCTGCGCCCAGCGTCAGAAAGGCTTTGCAATGTGTTTTGGCGATCTGGCCGATCCGGGGCTTGGCCACGGGCGCGGCGGTCGGCGCGCCCGGCTTTGTCGCGGCGCCGGGGGCGCGGGATTCGAGGTCTGGAAGCCTGCTGGACAGCACGCCGGCAGCGGCCATGGCCACAATGGCCGTCCAGTATGCGCCGGGTATGCCCATGCTGTGCATGAGGCCGGCAGCGAGGAAGGGGCCGATGAACAGGCCGATGCGCATGACGCCGCCCAGGGTGGAAAGCGCCCTGGCGCGCATGGCGATGGGCACGGCCTCGGTCAGGTAGGTTTGCCTGGCCAGCGTGTAGACGGACTGCGCCATGCCGATCATGAAGACGCCGGCTCCCAGCATCCATTCGGATCGGGCGAACAGGCACAGCAGCAGGGCGATGATGCTGAGAACGGCGGCGCCAACCATGGCGCGCTGCTCGCCGTGGCGCGCGGTAAGCAAAGACGCCGGGATATTGCTGACGAGGGAGCCTACGCCGATAAGCGCCAGGATGAGCGCCGAGGCGGCGACCGATGCCCCCAATTGCCTGGCGCTGAGCGCGATGACGGGGTAGATGGCGCCTTCGCTGATGCCGAACAGCAGCGAGGGCCCGAAAGCCGCAATGGCGTTTTTTTTCAAACTGAACGGGGTCTGGCTGGCTGGCACGTATTGCGGCTTTTCAAAGAATTTCGTATTTTGGCATTTACGTCGGTGCTTGTCGATTGCCGCGCCTGCCGCGGCCCAGGGCGCCGTTTCGTTTCCGTTGAATGGTTGTACACTCGACCGTTGTTTTGTTTGTGCATTAATAAAGGATGATCAGCCATGCCTTCGTTTGATGTGGTTTCCGAAGTCGATAAACATGAACTGACCAATGCCGTCGATCAGGCCAACCGCGAACTGGCCACCCGCTTCGATTTCAAGGGTACGGACGCCAAATTCGAGCTTGTCGATTTCGTCGTGACGTCGTCGGCGCCCAGCGCCTTCCAGCTCAAGCAGATGCTGGATATCCTGCGGGGCCGCCTGTCGGCGCGCGGCATCGACGTGCGCTGCCTGGACGTGGCCGAGCCCAACGAAAACCTGGGCGGGGCCAAACAGAAGGTGACGGTCAAGCAGGGCATCGAGCAGGCCGTTTCGAAAAAGCTCATTGCCGCGCTGAAGGCCGCCAAGCTCAAGGTCGAGTCGCAGATCAACGGCGAGAAGCTGCGCGTAACGGGCAAGAAGCGCGACGACCTGCAGGAGGCCATCGCCTTGCTGCGCAAGACCGATGTCGACCTGCCCCTGCAATTCGACAACTTCCGCGATTGAATCCCTTGCCGCTTGCGCTTGCGGCGCGTCAGCGCCCCGCTTGCGCGGGGCTGCGCGCCTGCGTCATGGCGGCGGCCAGCGCGTCGGGCGCGCGGGCGTAGCGCTGGAATTCCATGGTGTAGGTGGCCCGGCCCTGGGTCAGCGAACGCAGCGCGGTTGAATAGCCGAACATTTCGACCAGGGGGACTTCGGCGCGTATGGCCTTGCCCATGCCCGCCGGGAGGTCGTCCATGCCTTGTATGCTGCCGCGCCTGGACGACAGATCGCCCATGACGTCGCCCATTTTTTCTTCGGGCGTTTCGACTTCGACGGCCATGATGGGTTCGAGCAGCACCGGTTCCGACTTGCGGCAGCCTTCCTTGAAGGCGATGGCCGCCGCCATGCGGTAGGCGTGTTCGTTGGAGTCCACGTCGTGCGATGAACCGAATACAAGGGTGACTTTCACGTCCACGACGGGGTAGCCCGCCAGCACGCCGCCGCCCAGGCTTTCGATGACGCCTTTTTCGACGGCGGGAATGAATTCGCGCGGGATGACGCCGCCCTTGATGGCGTCCACGAACTCGAAGCCCTTGCCGGCCGGCTGGGGTTCGATTTTAAGCACCACGTGGCCGTATTGGCCGTGTCCGCCGGTTTGCTTGATGAATTTGCCTTCCGAGGATTCGCAGGCCTTGAGTATGGTTTCGCGGAACGCTACCTGGGGCTTGCCGACCGTGGCGTCGACGCCGAATTCGCGCCGCATGCGTTCCATCAGCACTTCCAGGTGCAGCTCACCCATGCCGGAAATAATGGTTTGCCCCGAATCCGGGTCGGTTTCGACGCGGAATGAAGGGTCCTCCTCGGCCAATCGGTGCAGCGCCACCGACATTTTTTCCTGGTCGGCCTTGGTTTTGGGTTCGACCGCCTGCGAGATGACGGGCTCCGGGAAAACCATGCGCTCCAGGGTGATGGGGTGGCCGGGATCGGATAGGGTGTCGCCGGTGGTGACCTCTTTGAGGCCGACGGCGGCCGCGATGTCGCCGGCATCCACTTCCTGGATTTCCAGGCGGTGGTTGGCATGCATTTGCAGCAGCCGCCCGATGCGTTCCTTTTTGTTCTTGGTGGCGTTGAGCACCGCGTGGCCGGATGTCATGACGCCCGAATATACGCGAAAGAAGGTAAGGTGGCCGACGAAGGGGTCGGTCATGATCTTGAAGGCCAGGGCGCTGAAGTGCTCGTCGTCGCTGGCCCGGCGGGTTGCCGGGCGGTCGTGCGCATCCAGGCCGGCCACGGGGGGAACGTCGGCGGGCGAGGGCAGGTAGTCGACGATGGCGTCGAGCAGCGCCTGTACCCCACGGTTCTTGAAGGCGCTGCCGCACAAGGCCGGGACGATCTCGCCGGCCAGCGTGCGCTGGCGCAGCCCCGCCTGGATCTGGCTTTCGTTCAGCTCGGCGCCGTCCAGGTACAGCCGCAGCAGTTCGTCGTTGGCCTGGGCGGCTTCTTCGAGCATGCGCGCCCGCCATGTGTCGGCGTCGCCCCGCAGCGCGGGTGGAATGTCGATGTAGTCGAAGTGCACGCCCTGGGTGGCATCGTCCCACCGGATGGCTTTCATCTTGACCAGGTCGATGACGCCGTGGAAGTCGTCCTCGGCGCCCATGGGAAGCTGCACCGGCACGGGGTTGCCTTTGAGGCGCTGGCGGATCTGTTCGACCACGCGCAGGAAGTCCGCGCCGATCCTGTCCATTTTATTGACGAAGGCCAGGCGCGGCACGTGGTATTTATTGGCCTGGCGCCAAACGGTTTCGGACTGCGGCTGCACGCCGCCCACGGCGTCGTAGACCATGCAGGCGCCGTCCAGCACGCGCATGGAGCGCTCGACCTCGATGGTGAAGTCGACGTGGCCCGGGGTGTCGATGATGTTGATGCGGTGTTCGTCGTAGTTGCCCGCCATGCCTTTCCAGAAGCAGGTCGTGGCGGCCGAGGTAATGGTGATGCCGCGTTCTTGTTCCTGGTCCATCCAGTCCATGGTGGCCATGCCCTCGTGGACTTCGCCCAGCTTGTGGTTGACGCCCGAATAGAACAGGATGCGTTCGGTGGTGGTGGTCTTGCCGGCATCGATGTGCGCGCTGATGCCGATATTGCGATAGCGTTCGATAGGTGTTTTACGAGCCACGGCAACCTCTCTGAAGGCGCAGAACAGGGTTGCCATCAGTCTACACCCGCGCCGGCTTGCGCACTATGGCCGGTGTTCGTGGCGGGCTTACGGCCGCAGGCGGTATCCGGTCTTGAACATCCAGCCCACGATGCCCAGGCAAACCAGCAGGAAGGCCAGTGTCATGGCCAGGCTGACCGCGACATTGACGTCGGCAATGCTGTAGAAGCTCCAGCGGAACCCGCTGATGAGGTAGACCACCGGGTTGAGCAGGGTGATTTTTTGCCAGAAGGGCGGCAGCATGTCGATGGAGTAGAAGCTGCCGCCCAGGAATGTCAGCGGCGTGACGATGAGCAGGGGCACCAGTTGCAGCTTCTCGAAGCTGTCGGCCCAGATGCCGATGATGAAGCCGAAGAGGCTGAACGTAATGGCCGTAAGCACCAGGAACAGCACCATCCACAATGGGTGGTCGATGCGCATCGGGACGAAGAAGGTGGCCGTGCCCAGAATGACGAGCGCCAGGATCAGCGACTTGGTGGCGGCGGCGCCCACGTAGCTGGCCAGAATCTCCAGGTATGAAACCGGCGCGGAAAGCACCTCGTAGATGGTTCCCGCGAAGCGCGGAAAATAGATGCCGAACGAGGCGGTGGAGATGCTGTGGGTAAGCAGGGACAGCATGATCAGGCCGGGTACGATGAAGGCGCCGTAGCCCACCCCGTTTACCTCGGTGATGCGGTGGCCGATGGCGGCGCCGAACACCACGAAGTACAGCGAGGTGGAAATGACCGGGGCGATGAGGCTTTGCATCAGCGTGCGCCAGGCCCGGGCCATTTCGAACAGATAGATGGCGCGTATGGCTTGTAGGTTCATGGTTTCTCCCGGAGCAGGCCGACGAAAATATCTTCCAGCGAGCTTTGACGGGTGCTTAGATCCTGGAAGCGGATGCCGCCGTTGTGCAGGTCGGCCAGCATGGCCGCGATGTCGGTTTGCTGCTGGATGTCGTAGGTGTAGGTGAGCGCTTTACGGTCTTCCGACAGCTCCAGGCCGTAGCCCGCCAACTGCTCGGGGATATGCGCCAAAGGCTCCGGCAATTGGAGGGTGAGCTGCTTTTTGCCCAGCTTGCGCATGAGCGCTTTTTTTTCCTCGACCAGGACGATCTGGCCGTGATTGATGATGCCGATGCGGTCGGCCATCTCCTCGGCCTCTTCGATGTAGTGCGTGGTAAGAATGACGGTGACCCCGTCGGCGCGCAGCGACCGCACCAGTTCCCACATGTCTTTGCGCAGTTCCACGTCGACGCCGGCGGTAGGCTCGTCCAGGAACAGGATGGCGGGTTCGTGCGACAAGGCTTTGGCGATGAGGACGCGGCGCTTCATGCCCCCGGACAGGGTGATGAGCTTGTTGTCTTTTTTGTTCCAGAGCGACAGCGCCTTGAGGGTTTTTTCGATGTGGGCGGGATTGGCGCGCTTGCCGAACAGGCCGCGGCTGAAGCTTACCGTGTCCCAGACGGTTTCGAACGCGTCGGTGGTGAGCTCCTGGGGAACCAGGCCGATGCAGGCCCGGGCCTGGCGATAGTTGGTAACGATGTTATACCCGTTGGCGACCACCGTGCCCCCGCTGGCGTTGACCAATCCGCAGATGATGCTGATGAGCGTGGTCTTGCCGGCGCCGTTGGGGCCAAGCAGAGCGAAGATCTCGCCCCGCTCGATGTCCAGATTGATGTTCTTGAGGGCCTCGAACCCCGAGGCGTAGGTCTTGGAAAGATTGGATACGGAAATGACAGATGGCATGTGCGGCGTCCGTTACTATATCTTTGTCTTGGCGCCCGGCGCCCGGCTTTGGTTGAATAGTGGCAGTTTACATAGGACGTGGCAAGTATGGGGATGAACAAGTGTGTTTTGCTGGCGCCCGCCGAAATGGCGGCCGCCGATCAGGCCGCCATGTCCCAGGGGATTACCGGGGTTGCCCTGATGGAGGCGGCGGGGCTGGCGGTTGCCAGCGCCGTGCGCGAGCGCTGGAGGGCGCGAAGGGTCGTGGTGCTGTGTGGGCCGGGCAACAACGGCGGCGACGGCTTCGTGGCGGCCCGCTACCTGGCCGATTGGGGCTGGCCCGTCACACTGGGGCTGCTGGGCGACAAAAAGGCGCTGGCCGGCGATGCGGCGCATCATGCCGCGCTATGGGAAGGAGCCATCGAGCCCATGACGCCGGCCTTGCTCGACGGCGCGGAGCTGGTCGTCGACGCGCTTTTCGGAGCCGGGCTTTCCCGGCCGTTGGAAGGGCAGGCCCTGGCCGTGGTCGAGAAGCTCGTCGACAGCAAATTGCCGGTTTGCGCCGTGGACATCCCCAGCGGGGTGGATGGCGCCACGGGGCGGATTCTGGGCATTGCGCCCAAGGCGGCCATGACGGTCACTTTCTTCCGCCGCAAGCCCGGGCACGTCCTGCTGCCGGGCCGGCTGTTCTGCGGGCGCGTCGTGCTGGCGGACATCGGCATCCCCGAAGCCGTGCTCGATGCCATCGCGCCCACGGCGTTCCGCAATTCGCCGCGGTTGTGGGCGATGGAGTACCCATGGCCGAGCCACGATTCCCATAAATATCAACGTGGACACGTGCTGGTGGTGGGCGGCGAGGTCCTGACCGGCGCCGCCCGCTTGTCGGCGATGGCCGCCGCCAGAATCGGCGCGGGCCTGGTGACCGTGGCGGCGCCCGAGCCGGCCTGGGCGGTGTACGCGGCTTCGCTGACCAGCGTCATGGTGCTGCCTCTGGACGATGCCGAAGGCCTGGAACAACTGCTTGCCGACGAGCGGCGCAATGTCATCGTGGTGGGGCCGGGGGCGGGGGTTTCCGAAGCCACGCGCCAGCATGTGCTGGCCGCGCTCGAGGTGGGCCGCGGCGTGGTGCTGGACGCCGACGGCATCACGTCGTTTAGGAAGGCTCCCCAGGAGTTGTTCTCGGCCATCAAGGGGCCGTGCGTGCTGACGCCGCACGAGGGCGAATTCGGCCGGCTGTTCGACGTGCAGGGCAGCAAGCTCGAGCGCGCCAGGGAAGCCGCCGCGCAGTGCGGCGCCGTGGTGGTGCTGAAGGGCGCCGATACCGTCGTGGCGTCGCCCGACGGCCGGGCCATCATCAATGACAATGCGCCTCCCGATCTGGCGACGGGTGGAACCGGCGACGTATTGACGGGGTTCATCGCCGGCCTGATGGCCCAGGGCATGGAACCGTTTTTGGCCGCGGCGGCCGCCGTCTGGCTGCACGGCCGCGCGGCGAAGCGCTTCGGCCCCGGACTGATCGCCGAAGACCTGCCCGCTATTTTGCCGCAGGTCCTGCAGCAGCTGAAGATGGTGGTCGTGTAGCGCGGGCCGCCCCTGGCGCGGCTTGGAATGCGCTGCTTGCGGTTGCGCCAGGGCCGGACGCCCGATCAGTGCGAAAAAAGTATCGGCACGGTCATGGACTGCATGAGGGTCTTGGATGTGCCGCCCATTATCCATTCGCGTATGCGGCTGCGGTTGTAGGCGCCCATGACGATCAGGTCGCAGCCATGGTCGGTGGCCGAATTGAGGATGGTGTTGCCGATACCGTAGCTCAAGCTTTCTTTTTTGATGACTTCGGGCGCCGGGTAGCGGCGGGACGCGCAGTAGGCGTTCAGATCCTGCGGCGTGATGTCCTGGGCCTGCATTTGTTCCAGGTTTTCGTCCACCTTCAGCACGACCAGATGCTTTGCCTGGGTGAGGATGGGGCCGGCGTCGGCCAGGGCGCGCGCGGCGCGCCGGCCGTTGTCCCAGCAGAACAGCACGCGCCGCCCAATGGGGCTCAGGTGGCCGATGTAGGGAATCATGAGCACAGGGCGGCCGGCCGAGGTGATGACCGATTCGGCCAGATTGGGCCGTTGGCTGGGCGCGGTGTTCACGCCGCCGGTCTGGCTCATGACGAGCACGTCGCAGTAGCGGGCGTGCAGGGCCAGGACTTCTTCGGTGGGGCCCTGCGGGGCGCGGTAGCTGGCCTTGACGCCGGCGGCGGCCGCCGCCTTCAGGAAATTGTCGCGGATTTCGGCCATTTCGTCGCTGACGTGAGTGCGCATGAGCGTGGCCACCTGGCTGGGCACCGCGGTCTCGTCGCGCAGGTACTGGTTGGCGACCGGCGAGGAGTAGATGCCCACGAGTTCGGCATTGTGTTCCGAGGCAAGCTGGATGGTGGCGTCGAGGCGCAATTGGTGATTGCGGTCTTTGGTCAGGTCAAGGGCTATACGGCCTAGCATGGCAGTCTCCTGTTGAAGGTAGAGTTTTGGCGGTGCTGCGTACAAAAGCGATGCTGTGATGCGTATACGGTGATTCTAGGTGCGTTCTGCGGCCTGATGATTGATTTAACGCAATGCCCGGCGAACTATCCTGACCGCTGGCGTTACACTTGGGGCTTGTTCCGGCGCACGTGTTGCGGCTTTGCGGTTTCAATTCAGGAAAAACATGTCCGACGTCATTGCCCTGGTTTTTGATTTCGATGATACTCTGGCTCCCGACAGCACGACGGGTTTTTTATCCGGGCTGGGCGTCGATGCGGGGCATTTCTGGTCGCAGGAAGTGGGGCCGCTGCTGTCGCTGCACGACTGGGATCCGGTTCCGGCCTATTTGTACCAGATGATAGAACTGTCGCGTTCCGGACGCCATGGGCTCATCACCCAGGAGCGCCTGGCGCAATGGGGCCGGCGCCTGCCCTTGCACGACGGCGTCGACACGCTGTTCAGCCGCCTGCGGGCCCTGGTCAAGGCCCAGCATCCCCAGGTTCAGATCGAGTTCTATCTTATTTCCAGCGGCATCGGCGACGTGGTGCGCAACACGCCCATCGCCCACGAATTCACCGATATCTGGGCCTCCGAATTCATGTATGGCCAGGATGGCGGCATCCATTTTCCGCGCCGTATCGTCAGTTTCACCGATAAAACCCGTTATTTGTTCCACATTCAAAAGGGCATCGTGGGCCAGGCCTCGCGCAACAAGCCTTTCGAGGTCAACAAGAAGGTCGATCAGGACAAGCTGCGCGTGCCGTTCCAGCAGATGATCTTTGTGGGCGACGGCTATACGGACATTCCGTGCTTTTCCCTCATCCGCAAATCCGGCGGCGTGGCGTTCGGAGTCTGGGATCCTCGTCACAAGGACAAGCGCAGCCGGGCATGGGGGTTCATCCAGGAGGGCCGCGTTTCCAACCTGAACCAGGCCCGTTACGATGAGCACGCCGAGCTGTATCAGTGGCTGGAAGAGGCCGTCGAAAGCCTGGCGGGCCGCATTTCACTCAATTCGCGCATTTATGGCGGCTGACAGGCATTCAGGCGCGCCTTGCGGCGAAGGCGCCGGCAGCCCCGCCGGCGATGCCTGCGGCCCGACTTGCGAAGAGCCGTTCGGCCAGGCCGATGTCCAGGCCATGCGGGCGGCGCTGGAGCAGGCGGAACAGGCCTGGGAGCTTGGCGAGGTTCCGGTGGGGGCCGTGGTGCTGGACGGCGCGGGCAAACTGATCGGCGCCGGCTTCAACCGCACCATCGTCGATCACGACCCCACGGCGCATGCCGAAATCGTGGCCCTGCGCATGGCGGCCAGGGCCGTGGGCAATTACCGGCTGCCCGAGGCCAGCCTGTACGTAACCTTGGAGCCTTGCGCCATGTGCACGGGGGCCGTCTTGCATGCCCGGCTGAGCCGGGTGGTGTATGGCGCGCGCGACCCCAAAACGGGCGCCTGCGGCAGCGTGCTGGACGTGCCGGCCAGCCCGTTCAATCACCAGACCACGGTGCGGGCGGGCCTGCTGGAGCAGGAATGCGGCGAATTGCTGCGCCGGTTTTTCCGCGAACGCCGGCTCAGCGCAAAGCGCCTGAAGGCGGGGGCGTCCGGCGAACCGCAAGAATGATCAGCGCCGCCGCCACGCAGGCCGCTCCGGCGCCGTATACGGCCGGGGTGTAGGTGAGCAGCAGGGTTCGCGTCAGCCCCGCGCCGTAGGCCGCGGTGGCGGCGCCTAGTTGATGGGCCGCGAATATCCAGCCGAACAGCATGCCCGCCTGTTCCTTGCCGAAAGCCGCCGTGGCCAGCTTGACGGTCGGCGGCACGGTGGCGATCCAGTCCAGGCCATAGAAGGCGGCGAAGAAGGTCAGGCCGTAGAAGGTGAATTCCGAGTGGGGCAGCCAGAACAGCGAAAGTCCGCGCAGGCCGTAGTACCAGAACAGCAGCTTGCGGTTGTCGTAGCGGTCGGACAGCCAGCCTGAAAATATCGTGCCGAAGAAGTCGAAGGCGCCCATCATGGCCAGTACCGACGCCGCCGGCACCGGGGCCAGGCCGAAGTCGCCGCACAGAGCGATGAAATGCGTCTGGATCAGTCCGCTGGTGCTCAGGCCGCAAATGAAGAACGTGCCGGCCAGTATCCAGAACGTGAGGTTGCCGCGAACGGCGAACAGCACCCGCAGGGGATCCAGCAGCGACAGGCTGGGCTGGGCCGCGGCGGCGGAAGCGGCGGGGTTGGCGCCGCTCGCGCCTGCATCGCCTGCGGCGGCTGCCTTGGTGCTTGCGCCGTAAGGGCGCTGCCCGATGTCCTCGGGGCGGTTGCGAACCAGGCAGAAAGCCAGCAGCGCTACGATCAGCGTAAGGCCGGCGATGGGAAAGATGGAGGAGCGCCAGCCGTAGTTGTCGACCAGCCAGGCGGCGAGGGGCAGAAAGGCCAGTTGCCCGGTCGCGATGCTGGCCGTGAGGGTGCCGATGACCAGGCCCCGGTGGGTTTCGAACCAGCGGTTGGTGATGATGGTGCCGAGCACCAGCGCGGTCAGCCCGCTGGCGACGCCAAGCATGATGCCCCACAGCGCCACCAGATGCCAGAACGTGGTCATTTCGACGGCAAGCAGCATGCCGGCCGCCAGGAGGGTCAGCGCGGTGGACATGACGGCGCGCAGGCCGTAGCGATTGATGAAAATGGCGGCGAAAGGTCCCAGCAGCCCGTATAAAAGGAAGCGCAGCGCCAGCGCCGAGGATATCTGCTCGGTGCTCCAGCCGTATTCGGCGCTGAGCGGCTTGAGCAGGACGCCCGGCAACCCCAGCGCGGCGGACGACGTGAGCATGGTCAGGAAGGTAACGGCGGCCATGACCCAGGCAAAATGGATGTTGCGGCGGGCCAGCCACGAAGCGAAAGATGACGCGAACATAGAGCGAATCGAAAAATCGTTGATGCGGCGTCAACTATACTTATGCTTGTCTGAAAGAACCAGCTTTTTGGCATTTCCTTTTCAGGTATTTCTTTTGGGCCTTTTCCTCCTTTACGGACGTAACCATGACGCATGCGGCCAAGCATCCCCAGCACGACCATTCCCACCACCATCCTCATTCCGCTCCCAAGGGCATTTACCTGATTTCGCCGTCCGGCGCGGTTGCCGACCCGTCGCGCATCGAGATGGCGCGGGAGCGGCTGGGCGAACTGGGGTTCAAGACGGTGCTGGATCGTGCCGCGCTGGCCGTGCACGAACGTTTCGCGGGCACGGACAAACAGCGCCTGGCGGGCATTGCCCGGTCGCTGACGCAAAAGCAGCCCATCGTCATGGCCACCCGCGGCGGCTACGGCCTGAGCCGCCTGCTGCCGTTCATCGATTGGCAGGCTGTGGCCGACAGCGGCAAGATCTTCATCGGCCAAAGCGACTTCACGGTGTTCAACCTGGCCTTGCTGGCCAAGACCGGGGCGTCCAGCTATGCCGGTCCGACCGCCGTCTTCGACTTCGGCGTCAAGAAGGTGGACGACCTCACGGCCGACCTGTTTCTTGAAAGCATGCGCGGCGAACTGGAGATTCTCGGTTTCGAATCGCCCGGCTCCGATCCGGTGGATGCGCGCGGCATCTTGTGGGGCGGCAACCTGGCCATGGTGGCTTCCTTGGCGGGAACGCCTTACCTGCCCAGGATCAAGGGCGGCATCCTGTTCCTGGAGGATATTTCCGAGCATCCTTTCCGGATCGAACGCATGCTGACTCAGCTATGGCACGCCGGCGTGCTGGCCCGCCAGAAAGCCATCGTGCTGGGCCGGTTTACCGATTACCGCCTGGCCGCGCACGACAATGGCTTCGACATGCCCTCGGTCGTGCGCTGGCTCAGGGAACATGTCAAGGTGCCCGTGGTCACGGGCCTGCCGTACGGCCATGTCAAGGTCAAGGCCACCCTGCCCATAGGCAGGAAAGTGGGCATCGCCACCGAGGACGGCATGGCGCATCTGGTGCTGGAAGAGCATCTGTAGTGTGCTTCCCGGCTGTCGATGGCGTCAGCCGAGGGGGCTGATCCAACAGCGCATTCGGCGCATTCGGCCAGGTTTTGCTTCTGCGCGGGGGCATCGCGCGTGCCTCTGGGCGTGTTCGGCTTGAACCTTGTTAAACTAGCGGGTTGTTCGGCCTTTTTTTGAATCGATAGAAATTAAGTGATCTCCACCGCAAACCTCACCATCCAGTTCGGCCCCAAGCCGTTGTTTGAAAACGTCAGCGTCAAGTTCGGCGAAGGCAACCGCTATGGGCTGATCGGGGCCAACGGCTCCGGCAAGTCCACCTTCATGAAAATCATCGGGGGCGACCTGGAGGCCAGCGGCGGTAATGTTTCGCTCGATCCGGGCGTAAGGCTGGGCAAGCTGCGCCAGGATCAGTTCGCCTACGAGGACATCCGGGTGCTGGACGTGGTGCAGATGGGGCACGAGGAAATGTGGCAGGTGATGGCCGAGCGCGATGCCATCTACGCCAACCCCGACGCTACGGAAGAAGACTACATGCATGCGGCCAACCTCGAGGCAAAGTTCGCCGAGTACGACGGCTATACCGCCGAGTCGCGCGCCGGCGAACTGCTGCTGGGCCTGGAAATTCCCGTGGAGCAGCACAATCTGCCCATGCGCGAAATCGCGCCTGGCTGGAAGCTGCGCGTGCTGCTGGCCCAGGCGCTGTTTTCCAATCCCGACGTGCTGCTGCTGGACGAGCCGACCAACAACCTGGACATCAACACCATACGCTGGCTGGAAGATGTGCTGAACGGCTATCAAAGCACCATGATCATCATCAGCCACGACCGGCATTTCCTGAACCAGGTATGCACGCACATGGCCGACCTGGATTACCGCGAGCTGCGCATCTATCCGGGCAATTACGACGACTACATGATGGCGTCCACCCAGGCGCGCGAGCGTATTTCGGCGGTTAACGCCAAGGCCAAGGAACGTGTGGCCGAGTTGCAGGACTTCGTGCGCCGTTTCGCGGCCAACAAGTCCAAGTCGCGCCAGGCCACGTCGCGGCTCAAGCAGATCGACCGCATCAAGGCGGAAACCGTCGAGGTCAAGCCTTCTTCGCGCCAGAATCCTTATATCCGCTTCGAGCAGAACAAAGTCATGCACCGGCTGGCCGTCACCATCGAGGGACTGGCCAAATCGTTCGACCGTCCGGTCATCCATCCCTTCTCGGCCATGGTCGAGGCCGGCGAAAAAATCGCCATCATCGGCGCCAACGGGGTCGGCAAGACGACGCTGCTGCGCATGCTGGCCGGCGATCTGGCCGCCGACAAGGGCAGCGTCAAGTGGTCCGACAATGCCGATATCGGCTATATGGCCCAGGACGTTTCCGAGCAGTTCCAGTCCGACAAGAACCTGTTCGACTGGCTGTCCGATTACCGCCAGCCCGGCGACGACGACCAGGCCATGCGTTCGGTGCTGGGCCGCCTGCTGTTCTCGGCCGACGACATCGTCAAGGCGGTCAAGGTGCTTTCGGGCGGCGAAAAAAACCGCATGAGCTTTGGCCGGCTGATGCTGGGCCGCCATAACGTGATGCTGCTGGATGAACCCACCAACCACCTGGACATGGAGTCGATCGAGTCGCTGCAGTACGCGCTGGAAAAGTACGAAGGCACCCTGGTCTTCGTTTCGCATGACCGCGAATTCGTTTCGGGGCTGGCCACGCGCATCATCGAAATCCTGCCCGATGGCAAGTTGATAGACTACATGGGCGGCTACGACGATTATCTGGCCTCCCGGGGCATCGAGGCCTGACCGGCGGGATTGTCGTTTCAGTTTCAATCGGCGCCATGCGCCGATTTTTCCTGGGGGCTGCCATCCTATGTTGTATACGCTGACGGAACCCAGTACCTATCAGGAAGAAATCCGCAAGAGCCGCTTCATGGCGGTGGCCGCGCCGGCGCGCAGCGCCGACGAAGCCATGCTTTTTTTTGCGGCGCACAGCGTGCCCGAGGCGACGCACAATTGCTGGGCCTACCGCATCGGCAACGCCTACCGCTTCCATGACGACGGCGAGCCGGGCGGCACGGCGGGCCGGCCTATCCTCCAGGCCATCGAAGGCCGGCAATGCGACCGCGTGGCGGTGCTGGTGGTGCGCTGGTTCGGAGGCGTCAAGCTGGGAACGGGCGGGTTGGTGCGCGCTTACGGCGGGGTGGCGGCGCAATGCCTGCGCCTGGGCGCCCGCGTCGAGCTGGTGGAAGAGGCGCGGCTGTCGTTGCATTGCGCGTTCGGCGACATGGCGCTGGTGCAGTCGCGCCTGGCCGGCTTCGGCGCGCGCATCGAGGCCGAGGAATTCGATGAGCAGGGCGTGAGCTGGCGGGTGGCCGCGCCGCGCGGCCAGCTTGCCGCCCTGATCGAGATGTTCGTCAACGCGACGCGGGGGCGGGGCGGATACGCCGTGGATGACAGCCAGATGACAGCCGGATGACAAGTCGGGCCGTCATCATAATAATAGGGTTGTTTACCCCTTTACCTTCATGGTTGAAAGCCTATAATGGCAGCCGCAATTCTGATGGTTCATGCCAGTTTGACTGGTAGTCACGATACCCGTCTGCGTCGTCCGTCGCTTTGTACCGAATAACCCAGTCCTGGCATAGAGGTTGCTCCATGCGTGTTGGTCGGATTCCCCCGAAGGGGGCTTATTGCTTTTTTACCGCTATAGCGCTGCTGGCGCTGGCCGGTTGCAAAAAGACGCAGCCGCCTCCAGACAAACCCGTGGAGGTCGGCGTTGTCACGGTGCAGCCGCAAAGCGTTCCGGTGACCACCGAACTGCCGGGCCGCACCTCGGCGTACCTGGTTGCCCAGGTGCGTGCGCGGGTCGACGGCATCGTTCAGCGGCGCGACTTCAAGGAAGGCAGCCGGGTCAAGGAAGGCCAGCGCCTTTACCAGATCGATCCCGCTCCCTACCAGGCGGCGCTGGACAGCGCAAAAGCCGCCTTGCTGAAGGCGCAGGCCAATCTTGCCTCTACGTCGGCCCAGGCCGACCGGGACAAGGTGCTGGTGGCGGCGAACGCGGTCAGCAAGCAGGACTACGTCAATGCGGTCGCCGCGCAAAAGCAGGCCGCCGCCGATGTCGCTTCAGGCAAGGCCGCCGTCGAGATCGCAAAGATCAATCTTGGCTATACCAATGTGGCCTCGCCCATTACGGGAATCATCGGACTGTCCAACGTGACACCGGGCGCCTACGTGCAGGCGAGCGCCGCGACGCTGATGGCCACGGTTCAGCAGACCGATCCCATCTACGTGGACGTCACGCAATCGACGGTCGACCTGATGCGCCTGCGCCGCGAATTGGCGAATGGCCAGTTGCAGGCGGCGGGCCCCAACGAGGCCAAGGTGCAGCTCGTGCTGGACGATGGGTCGGTCTACCCCCTCGAAGGCAAGCTGGAGTTCGCCGACATCACGGTCGACCAGACGACGGGAAGCGTGAAGCTGCGCGCCGTTTTCCCCAACCCCAAGCAGGTTCTGCTGCCTGGCCTGTTCGTGCGGGCCCGCCTGCACGAGGGCGTCAACGAGCACGCCATGCTGGTGCCGCAGATCGGCGTCACGCACGATGCCAAGGGGGCCCCCACGGCGCTTGTCGTGGGGGCCGGCAACAAGGTGGAATTGCGCACGCTGGTCGCAAGCCGCACGCAAGGTGCGGACTGGATCGTCGACGGCGGCTTGAATCCGGGTGAAAAGGTCATCGTCGCCGGAGTCCAGAAGGTGCGGCCCGGTTCGGTGGTCACCCCGGTCGAACAGCCGGCGGCCGTGGTTGCGGAGGGCGCCCCAGCGTCCGCCCCGCAAGCGCCGTCCAATCCCGCATCCTCCGCCAAAGCGCAATAATCGGGAATTCGTTCATGGCCAATTTTTTCATTGATCGCCCCATCTTCGCGTGGGTGATCGCCATCGTCCTGATGCTGGCCGGCGCCTTGTCCATCACGACCCTGCCGGTCTCGCAATATCCGACGATCGCCCCTCCGGCGGTGCAGATCCGAGCCATGTATTCCGGGGCCTCGGCGCAGACCGTCGAAGACACGGTCACGCAGGTGATCGAGCAGCAGATGAACGGGCTGGATCACCTGCAGTACATGTCGTCCACCAGCGACGACTCAGGCACCGCCGTGATCACGCTCACCTTCGCCGCGGGCACCAATCCCGACGTGGCCCAAGTGCAGGTGCAGAACCAGCTTCAACTGGCCTCGCCGCTTTTGCCCCAGGCCGTTCAGCAGGCCGGCGTCAAGGTCTCGAAATCGAGCAGCAGCTTCCTGATGGTGCTGGCGTTCATTTCCACCGACGGCAGCATGACGAAATACGATCTGGCGAACTACCTGGCCTCGCGCGTGCAGGATCCGGTCAGCCGGGTCAACGGGGTCGGCACGGTCAGCGTGTTCGGCACCCAGTACGCCATGCGCATCTGGCTCGACCCGGATAAATTGACTCGCGTGAACCTGACGCCGGTGGATGTGGTGACCGCGCTGCAAGGGCAGAACGTGCAGGTTCCGGCGGGGCAGTTGGGCGGTGCGCCCGCGGTCAAGGGCCAGATGCTGACGGCGACGATCAGCGAAGCGACGCTGCTGCGCACTCCCGAGGAGTTCGGCAATGTGCTGCTCAAGGTCAATCCCGACGGCTCGCAAGTGCGCGTCAAGGATGTGGCGCGGCTCGAGCTGGGCGGCGAGAACTACAATTTCGACACCAAATACAGCGGCGTGCCGGCCGCCGGCCTCGGCATACAGCTGGCCACCGGCGCCAACGCCCTGCAAACCGCCAATCTGGTGCGGGCCCGCGTCCAGGAGCTTTCCAAATATTTCCCGGCCGGCCTGGAGGTCAAGTATCCGTACGACACGACGCCGTTCGTGAAGCTTTCCATCGAAGAGGTGGTCAAGACCTTGCTCGAAGGCATCGTGCTGGTGTTCCTGGTGATGTACTTGTTCCTGCAGAACTTCCGGGCGACGCTCATTCCTACGATCGCCGTGCCGGTGGTGCTGCTGGGCACGTTCGGCACCATGGCGATGGTGGGGTTTTCCATCAACACCTTGTCGATGTTCGGGATGGTGCTGGCCATCGGCTTGCTGGTCGACGACGCCATCGTGGTGGTGGAGAATGTCGAGCGCGTGATGGCCGAGGAAGGGCTCTCGCCGCACGACGCCACGCGCAAGGCCATGGGGCAGATCACCGGGGCGCTGGTCGGGGTGGCGCTGGTCCTGTCGGCGGTGTTCGTGCCGATGGCGTTTTCGGGCGGCTCGGTCGGGGCCATCTACAGGCAGTTCTCGCTGACCATCGTGGCGGCGATGATCCTGTCGGTGCTGGTGGCGCTGATTCTTACGCCGGCGCTGTGCGCGACCATGCTCAAGCCCATTCCCAAGGGCCATCACATGGAGAAGACGGGCTTCTTCGGGTGGTTCAATCGCACCTTCGACAATGGCCGGATGAAATATCATTCGGGCGTCGAGCGCGTCATCCGGCGTCCGCGCCGCTGGCTGCTTTTGTATGCCCTGATGTTCCTGGTCATCGGCTTCCTGTTCATGCGCCTGCCCACGTCGTTCCTGCCCGACGAAGACCAGGGCTCCATGCTGATCCAGGTGCAGACCCCGCCCGGCGCCACCCTGGAACGCACGCAAAAGGTGCTCGACGACGTCAGCGACTATCTTCTCAAGACCGAGAAGGAAGTGGTCGATTCCACTTTCGAAATCGTAGGCTTCAACTTCGCGGGGCGCGGCCAGAACTCGGGCCTGGTGTTCGTGCGCCTCAAGGATTGGGACGAGCGCGCGGCGGCCAAGGACAAAGTGCAGGCGCTCATCGGGCGGATCTCCGGGCATTTTTCGACGTATAAGAACGCGGTGATCATTCCCATCAATCCGCCTCCCATCCCTGAACTCGGCACGGCGTCGGGCTTCGACTTCGAACTGGAAGACCGGGGCGGCCTGGGCCACGATGCGCTGATGGCCGCGCGCAACCAATTGCTGATCGAGGCGGCCAAGAATCCTTTGCTGACGCGCGTGCGTCCCAACGGCCTGGACGACCAGCCGCAATTCAGCGTCGATATCGACCGGGAGAAGGCCAGCGCGCTGGGTGTGGCGCTGCCTTCCATCGACCAGACGTTTTCCATTGCCTGGGCGTCTTCCTACGTCAACAATTTCCTTGATACCGACAACCGGATCAAGCGGGTGTATGTCCAGGCGGATGCGCCTTTCCGCATGAGCCCGGAAGACCTGAACCACTGGTACGTGCGCAATATGCAGGGAACCATGGTGCCGTTCTCGTCGTTCGCCACAGGCAAGTGGAGCTATGGGTCGCCCAAACTCGAACGCTACAACGGCGTGTCGTCGATGGAAATCCAGGGCAGTCCGGCGCCGGGACGAAGCACGGGCGAGGCCATGGATGAAATCCAGAAAATCGCCAACAAGCTGCCCGCGGGCATCGGCTACGAATGGACCGGAATTTCCTTCCAGGAACGCTTGTCCGGCTCGCAGGCGCCCATCCTGTATGCGCTGTCGATACTCGTGGTGTTCCTGAGCCTGGCCGCCCTGTACGAAAGCTGGTCGATTCCGTTCTCGGTCATCATGGTGGTGCCCCTGGGCATTATCGGCGCCATGCTGGCGGCGACGGGCCGGGGGCTGTCGAACGACGTGTACTTCCAGGTGGGGCTGTTGACCACGGTGGGGCTGTCGGCGAAAAACGCCATCCTGATCGTGGAGTTCGCCAAGGAGCTGCAGGCGCAGGGCATGACGGCGGTGGCTGCGGCGATGGAGGCCGCGCGCCTGCGGCTGCGGCCCATCCTGATGACGTCGATGGCCTTCATTCTTGGCGTGCTGCCGCTGGCCATCAGCAATGGCGCGGGCTCCGCCAGCCAGCATGCCATCGGCACGGCCGTGATCGGCGGGATGGTGACCGCCACATTCCTGGCGATTTTCATGATCCCGATGTTCTTCGTCGTGATCCGCGAGAAATTCTCCAAGAACAAGCCGGCGCATGCCGCGGCCAGCCCCGCGGGCCACGCGGCGCCCGCCGGTGGCGATTCGGACAATGAAGGACGTTGAGCATGCGTAAGTTTTCTTTGCCGGCCGTTCTTGCACTGGCGGCCTGCGCGGCCGGATGCTCTTTCGTGCCGGACTATGAAAGGCCGGCTTTGCCCGTTGCGGCGAATTTCCCCGCCGGCGAGGCCTACAAATACGGCGAACCGTCTCCCGGAACGCAAAACCGGCCGGCTCCCGACATAGGCTGGCGCGATTTCTTCGGCGATCCGCGCCTGCGCAAGCTGATCGAACTGGCGCTTGCCAACAATCGCGACTTGCGGGTGTCCGCCTTGCGCGTGCAGGAAGCCGCGGCGCAGTACCGGATCGTTCGCGCCGGCCTGTTTCCCACGGTCAATGCCAATGCCAGCCGCAGCAGGACGCGCACGCCGCTGGATCTGACGTCGTCGAGCCAGGCCATCAGCAATGTGTACTCGGTCGGTCTGGGCGCCGCGGCCTGGGAGCTGGATTTCTGGGGCCGCATCCGCAGCCTCAAGAGCCAGGCCCTGGCTCAGTACCTGGCCACGGCGCAGGCTCGCAAGGCCGCGGAAATATCCCTGGTTTCCCAGGTGGCGGATCAATACCTGGCCATGCTTGCCTACGACGAGCAGCTCAAGGTGACGCGCGAAACGCTGGCCACCGCGCAAAGTTCCTACAAGCTGGCGAAGCTGCAGTTCGACGTGGGGGCGGGTTCGGAATTGGACTTGCGCGAAGCCCAGGGCGTCGTCGAGCAGGCGGAGGCCAATTTGTCCGTTCAGACGCGGCTAAGAGCGCAGGCGGAAAATGCCCTGGTTCTGGTAGTCGGGAGCGCGTTGCCGGATGATCTGCCCGCGCCCCTCGGACTGAACGATCAGCGCATTCTGGCGGACATTCCCGCCGGTCTGCCATCCGACCTGTTGACGCGGCGGCCCGACATCATCCAGGCCGAAGAAACGCTGCTTGCCGCCAATGCCAATATCGGCGCGGCGCGCGCGGCGTTTTTCCCCAAGATCAGCCTGACGGGCCAGTTCGGCACTGCCAGCCCCACGCTGGACGGCCTGTTCAAGTCGGGGTCGGCGGCCTGGTCCTTTGCCCCCCAGATTTCATTGCCTATTTTCGACGCGGGAAGCAATCTGGCCAATCTGGATATTGCGCATCTGGAGAAGAACGTGGCGATCGCGCAATACGAAAAAGCCATTCAAGCGGCATTTCGCGAAGTGTCGGACGGGCTGGCCGCTCGCGGCACCTACGACAGCCAGATCGACGCCCAGGCGCGTTTTGCCGCGTCCCAGCAGCGTAGACTGGATCTGTCCAACCTGCTCTACAAGAACGGCGCCGCCAGCTACCTGACGGTGCTGACCGCGCAGAACGACCTGTACGCCGCGCAGCAGGCCTTGATTACCGCAAGAATGCAGCGCCTGGCCAATCTGGTTGATCTGTACCAATATTTGGGCGGCGGCTGGATCGAGCGCACCGGCGACACACCACGGCCCGCCGACGCTCCGGCCGGGCCCGTGGCCGCCCATTGAGCCCCCAACCCGTTTTACCGCGGGTTGGTTTCAAGAGAAGGGGCAGGGCGGCAAGCTCAAGCTGCGCCGGCAGCGCAGCTTGAGCGCCTGGTTTCACCCTTAAGCTATTTTTTCTGTTCTTGCTCGATTTCGCTGTGCACCTGCGCCATGTCCAGGGCCTGCACTTGTGAAATCAGCTCGTCCAGCTGGGGCGCCGACAGGGCTCCGGCCTGATTGAACAGCAGAACCTGCTCGCGGAACACCATGAGCGTGGGAATGGAGCGTATGCCCAGGCCGCCCGCCAGTTCTTCCTCTTCTTCGGTGTTGATTTTGCCGAAGACAATATCGGGATGCTTTTCGGACGCCGCATCGAAGGTGGGGGCGAAACTGCGGCATGGACCGCACCAGGAAGCCCAGAAGTCGACGATCAGGGTCTTGCCGTCCTTGATGGCGTCCTGGAAGGAGTCTTTGTTCAGATTGATGGTGCTCATGGCTGATCCAGAAAAAAAGCGGCCCGCTTAGGCCGCTTTGGGTGGTCGGTCGCCCTAGTTTACTGGTTTCTCGCGACCGGGGTCGATGGCTTAGCCTGGGAAAAAAGCGTATTTGATGACGAAAAGCACGGCGACGATGAGGGTCGCCATGTGGATGTCGCGGAATTTCCCGGTAATGGCTTTGAGGACGACATAGCTGATGAAGCCGAAAGCCAGGCCGTTGGCGATGGAGTAGGTGAACGGCATGATGATGGCGGCGAGGGCGGCCGGAGCGGCTTCGGTGACGTCGCTCCAGTCGATGTCGGCGACTTCGCGCAGCATGAGGCCGGCGACGTAAAGCAGGGCGGGCGCCGTGGCATAGCCGGGAACGGCGCCTGCCAGCGGCGAGAAGAACAAGGCCAGCAGGAACAGGACGGCGATGACCAGCGCCGTGAGTCCGGTGCGCCCGCCCGCCTGTACGCCCGAGGCGCTTTCGATGTAGGCGGTCGTGCTGCTGGTGCCCAGGAAGGATCCGGCCACGATGGCGGTGCTGTCGGCCAGCAGGGCGCGGCCCAGGCGGTTGGGCTTGCCTTCGGGGATGAGCCCGGCGCGTTTGGCCACGCCGATCATGGTGCCGGTGGCGTCGAAGACCTCGACCAGCACGAACACCAGAATGACGTGCAGGAAGCCGGTGTGCAGGGCGCCCATGATATCCAGCTGGAAGAAGGTGGGAGCCAGGCTGGGAGGCATGGAGAACACGCCGTGGAACTGATTGTTGCCGGTGATCATGGACAGCACGGTGATGACGATGATGCCCAGCAGGATGGCGCCGCGCACTTTAAGCGCATCGAGCGCGGCGATGATGAAGAACCCGAGGATGGCGAACAGCGTTGGCGCCGCGGTGAGGTTGCCCAGGCCGACGATGGTGGCCTTGTTGGGGACGACGATGGCGGCGCCGTTGGGGCCCAGGGCGATAATGGCCAGAAACAGGCCGATACCGGCGGTGATCGCCGAGCGCAGCGACTTGGGTATGCCCGCGATCAGCCACGAGCGGATGCCGGTGATGGTCAGGATGACGAACACGACGCCCGAAATGAAGACCGCGCCCAGGGCTTGCTGCCAGCTATAGCCCATGGCCGCCACCACGGTGAAGGCGAAGAACGCGTTCAGGCCCATGCCCGGCGCCATGCCGATGGGCCAGTTGGCCACGAAGGCCATGATGAGCGTGCCCAGCGCCGCGGCAAGGCAGGTCGCGACGAAGACCGCGTTATGATCCATGCCGGTCGTCGATAGAATGGCTGGATTGACAAAGATGATGTAAGCCATGGTCAGGAAGGTGGTGAACCCGGCCAGAAGCTCCGTTCGAGCATTGGTGCCATGCTCTTTGAGTTTGAAGAATTGTTCCAGCATCTGTTTGTCTCCAGAAGTTTGACGGATTGTTTGATCGACGTAACGATAGAATGAAGCTGTTTGCCATTCTAAGGCGATTTTGTGTCCGGATGTACACTTATGCACCATGATTATTATTGGTTTTGAAAGTTCTTGCGACGAAACGGGCGTTGCTGTGGTATGCACGCAGCGCGGCCTGCTGGCTCATGCGCTGCACAGCCAGATCGCCATGCATCGGGAATATGGCGGTGTCGTGCCCGAACTCGCCTCGCGCGACCACATCCAGCGCATCCTGCCTCTTACGGAGGCTACCCTGCAGCAGGCGGGGATCTCGATGGACGATATCGATGCCGTGGCCTATACGGCCGGGCCGGGGCTGGCCGGAGCCCTGCTGGTGGGCGCCAGCGTGGCGCAGGCCTTTGCCTGGGCGCGCGGCCTGCCCGCCATCCCCGTGCATCACCTTGAAGGCCATTTGCTGTCGCCCTTGCTGGCGCAGCCGCAGCCGCAATTCCCGTTCGTCGCCTTGCTGGTGTCCGGCGGACACACGCAGTTGATGCGGGTCGACGGCGTGGGCAAATACGAGCTGCTGGGCGAAACCCTGGACGATGCAGCGGGCGAAGCCTTCGACAAGACGGCGAAGCTCATGGGCCTGGGCTATCCGGGCGGCCCGGCTTTATCGCGGCTGGCCGCGCAAGGCGATGCATCGCGCTACGATCTGCCCCGGCCTTTGCTGCATAGCCATGACCTGGACTTCAGCTTCAGCGGCTTGAAGACCGCCGTGCTGACACGGTTGAAAAGCCTGGAAAAAGCAGGCGGCGCATTGAGCGACGGCCAGCGGGCGGACCTGGCGGCCGGCACCGAGGCGGCCATCGTGGATGTCCTGGCATTCAAGGCCATCAAGGCTATCAAGCAGACGCGCCTGAAGCGCCTCGTCGTGGCCGGAGGCGTGGGCGCCAATCGTCGCTTGCGCGCGCGCCTGGTCGAGAGCATGGCGGCGCTGGGCGGCGACGTGTTTTTTCCGCCGCTGGAGTTCTGCACCGACAATGGCGCGATGATCGCGTTCGCGGCGGCGCAGCGCGTGAACGCGGGGCTGGTCGATTTATCCGACGGCAGTCATGCGTTCACGGTGCGGCCGCGCTGGGATCTGCAGGACGTTTGCGTATAGTGCGGCAGGCTGCGGCTTATGCCGCTGGCATTGAGCGTTGTCTGGGCGCCGGACCGCAAGCGGGAAAGGGACGTTGCCGCGGGCGCCTCAGCGAGGCCGGGCGCGTTGAGGCCCGGCCTTTTTCGACCCGATCCGGGTTTCCTTGCCCTGCAGCAGGCGGGCGATGTTGGCCTTGTGGCGAAAGCACACGATAACGCAGATCACGACGATGGCGAGGCACAGGACGGGGCTGAATTCCCAGGCGACGTTGCCGCCGAACAGGTAGTACAGCGGTGTGAAGACGGCCGACACGATGGCGGCCAGCGACGAATAGCGGCTGGCGTAGGCCACGATGGCCCAGGTGGCCACGGTGGCCACGGCCAGCCAAGGCTGCAGTGCCAGCAGGATGCCCAGGGCGGTGGCAACCCCTTTGCCGCCCTTGAAGCCCAGGAAGACGGGGTACAAATGCCCCAGGAACACCGCCACGGCGCACAGCGCCACCACGGCCAGGGGCAGGTCTGCGCGCTCGGCCAGGCGCTGGGCCAGCCATACCGCCAGCCAGCCTTTGGCGGCGTCGCCGCACAGGGTCAGCACCGCCGCCCATCTGTTTCCGCTGCGCAGCACATTGGTGGCGCCGGGATTCTTGGATCCGAAAGTTCTGGGATCCTGCAGTCCCATGCCGCGGCTGACCAGTACGGCGAACGGGACGGATCCGATCAGGTAGGCGCAGATAATGGCAACCAGCGCCAGACCGGACAAGAGTATCGACGACATGTAAGCAAGCTCCACAAAGATTCAATGTGATTCTACCGTGCGGGCGGGCCAAATCGTAAAAACGAGCGGGTACAATTGGCTACGTTCAGTTGAATTCATGGAAGGGTAATGCGCATACTGGTGGCCAACGACGATGGATACAATGCCCCGGGCATTGAAGCGCTGGCCGCGGCGCTGAAGGGGCTGGGCGAGCTTACCGTGGTGGCGCCCGAAACCAATTGCAGCGGCGCCTCCAACTCGCTTACGCTCAATCGCCCCTTGTCCGTGCGCCAGGCCTCCAACGGTTTTTATTTCATCAACGGCACGCCCTCCGATTGCGTGCATATCGCGCTGACCGGCTTGCTGGATTTTCGCCCCGATCTGGTTGTCTCCGGCATCAATAACGGCGCCAACATGGGCGACGACACGCTTTACTCGGGAACCGTGGCGGCGGCCACCGAAGGCTTTTTGTTCGGCATTCCTTCCATCGCGTTCTCGCTCATCAAAAAGGGCTGGGATCACCTGGACAGCGCGGCGCGGGTGGCGCGCCAGGTCGTCGAACGCCAGCTTGCCCAGCCGCTCGATTCCTTGTTGCTCAATGTCAATATCCCGGCCGTGCCTTTCGAAGCGCTGCAGGGCATGGCGGTCACCCGCCTGGGCAAGCGCCATCCGTCCGAGCCCGTGGTCAAAAGCAGCACGCCCTATGGCGACCCCGTGTACTGGATCGGCCCGGTCGGCACGGTATCCGATTCGGCCGCCGACACCGATTTCGGCGCCGTCGAGCAGAACCTGGTTTCGATCACGCCGCTGCGTCTGGATCTGACCCATTACGAACGGCTTCAAGATGTAAAAGTTTGGGCGGAATCGTTATGAACAAGCCGGTAAACCGCCATCCGTTTCCAGGCACGCCAAAGCGCGCCGGCCGCGCCGGTGCGGGCCGCGGATTTTCGGCCGCCAACAGCAATACCCGCATCTCGCTTCCGGGGCGCGCGCTGGACGTCACCGCCGCCTTCCCGGCGCCCGCCAGCCATGCCCGGCCGGGCAATCTGGGCCTGAATTCCGACCGTTTGCGCGCTCAAATGATCCAGCGCCTGCGCAATCAAGGCATCCAGGACGAACGGGTGCTGGCCGCCATGATGGCGGTGCCCAGGCATGCGTTCGTCGACGAAGGGCTGGCGAGCCGCGCCTACGAAGACGCGGCTTTGCCCATCGGACAGGGACAAACGATTTCCCAGCCATGGGTTGTTGCACGTATGATTTCCGCAATGTGCGAAAATCGCGTACCGGTTAAAGTACTGGAAGTCGGAGCAGGTTGCGGTTATCAGGCGGCGGTTCTGGCCCAGTTCGTCAAAGAGGTGCATGCCGTAGAGCGCATACGCGGCCTTTACGAACTGGCCCGTAATCACTTGCGGGAGCTTAAGCTGCAAGGCCGTGTCCGTCTTTCGTTTGGCGACGGCATGCTGGGCTTGCCGAATACGGCGCCGTTCGACGGCATCGTCGTGGCGGCGGCGGGTATTAAAATTCCCCAGGCACTGCTGGATCAGCTGGTGGTTGGGGGGCGGTTAATTGCACCGGAAGGAGGGGCGGCGCAACGTTTGATACTTATCGAGCGGACGGGGCCAGCCGCATGGCATCGTGAAGAATTGGAATCCGTCCGCTTCGTTCCCCTCAGGGCCGGTACACAGTCATAAGTCAGGTTAGGAGAATCATATGCATGTTGGGATGACTCGGTCTATCGTCGCGCAGACGGATCATCGTGCTTTACGCAAGCCACGGCGGGCCGCCATCGCGGTCTCGGCGCTGGCCATGATGGTGCTGGCGGGTTGCGCCTCGCGCCAAACGCGGGCTCCCGTCACCGATTTGTCGAACGGCAATCACGCGGCCGAAGCTCAGCCCGCGTCGGGCACTTATGTCGTCAGGCCGGGAGACACGCTATACAAGATAGCCCAGGAGCATAACGTCGACGTCGCGACACTGGTTCGTCTCAACGGCATCAGCGACCCCGGCCAGTTGCGTGTAGGCCAGACGCTGCGGCTGTCGGGTTCCTCGGCGGGGGCCCAGCCCGTGCCCGTTACACCCGCCACGCCGGTCGCCACGCCCGAGCCCGCCGCGCCTCCCGCCGAATCGGCGCCGGCGCGCGCCAGCGATGCCTCCGTCGTTTCGTGGGATTGGCCCGCCAAGGGCAAGATCATCCAGGGGTTCAACTCCAACACCAAGGGCATAGACATTGCGGGCACGGTTGGCGACCCCGTGGTGGCGGCCGCGTCCGGCAAGGTCATGTACGCCGGCAACGGGGTGCGCGGCCTGGGCAACCTTATTTTGCTGGGCCATGACAAGGGGTTCATCACCGCCTATGCGCACAACCAGAAACTGCTGGTCAAAACGGGGCAGACGGTCAAAAAGGGCGCCAAAATAGCCACGATCGGCCAAACCGACACCACCTCGCCGCGGCTGCATTTCGAGATCCGGCGCAGCGGCACGCCCGTCAACCCCTTGTCCTATCTGCCGTCCCGATGATCCCCAGCCTGGTTTTCGACCTTGAAACCATTCCCGACGCGGCGGGGCTGCGCCGCTTGAACGACTACGACCCGGACATGAGCGACGTCCAGGTCATCGAAGCGGCCCTGCAGGCCCGGCGCGAATCGCACGGCACCGACTTCCTGCCCCTGCATTTGCACAAGATCGCGGTGGTGGGTTGTGTATTTCGCGACGACAACGGTTTCCGGGTGAAATGCCTGGGCCAGGCCGACGATCCCGAAGCGGCGCTCATTGCCGGTTTTTTCAAGACCATCGAGCGCTACACCCCCAGGCTCATCAGTTGGAACGGCTCGGGCTTCGACCTGCCCGTCCTGCATTACCGCAGCCTCATTCACGGCGTCCAGGCGCCGCGCTATTGGGACATGGGCGAAGACGACCGCGACTTCAAATACAACAATTACATCAGCCGCTACCATAACCGCCATATCGATCTCATGGATCTGCTGGCCAAGTACAACGGCCGCGCCAATGCTCCCCTGGACGACCTGGCCAAGCTTTGCGGGTTTCCCGGCAAGCTGGGCATGGACGGCAGCCAGGTATGGAAAGCCTGGGCCGAGGGCCGCGCCGACGAGGTTCGCGCCTATTGCGAAACCGACGTCGTCAATACCTGGCTGGTGTATTGCCGTTTCCGGCTGCTGAAGGGCGAGCTGGATCCGTCCGGCTATGACGCCGAAATACAACTGGTGCGCAGCACGCTGCAAGCCAGCGACGCGCCGCACTGGAAGGAATACATGGCAGCCTGGGACGCCGTGTAGCAAGATAGTCCGCTTTGGTCTCTGTAATCGACTGAAAACAAATTACCCTCGATGAAACAGATCGGAAACTGGAAGAGAACAACAATGGGCTCTCCTCTTTTTGAAAGGACTGAATCATGAAGACCAACGCTAAATTCCCCTCCGTGCTCAAAATCGCCGCCCTGGCCGCCGCCATTTCGCTGCAAGGCGCCGCCATGGCGGCTCCCGCCGACGGCGCTTCCGCTCCGACGGCGAATGAGCAAAGCGCGGCGGCCACGCCGTCCGGCCCCAGATCCCACCATGCCCCAAGGCATATGCGCGCGCCCATGCACCATGAAAAGGCCGCCTTGTGGGTGCCCGGCTACGGCCCGCTGAGCGCCGCGGGGGTCAAGGTGTTGAACCTCACCGAGTCTCAGTCCAAGCTGTTGTCCGAGGCGCAAGTGGCCCAGAAAGACGCGCGCAAGGCTCAGTTCGAAGCCATGCGGGCCGAGCGCAAGGCCCGGTTCGAGCAGCTCAAGGCCGGCAAGATCGATCCGCATGCCGCCGCCAAGCAGTTCGAGGATGCGCATGGCAAGTCCGCCGAAGTCCGCAAGCAGGTTCAGGCAAAATGGTTTGCGGTGTGGGACTCCCTGGATGCAACGCAAAAGCAAAAGGTCGCCACCTTGCTCGGCGAGCGCGCCGCCAAATGGGGCGATCACATGAAGCATCGCAAGGGCATGCCCATGCCTCATGATGCCCAGCCCATGCGTCCGGCCCCCGACGACACGCCCGCGTAAAGCCCGCCTCCAACTTTTCCTTTGCCCACTGCCACCCGCGAAGCCGAGTATCCATTCGGTCTTCAGGGTGGCTTTTGCGATCTTGCGCCGAGCGCGGCCGCCGACCTGCGCATCGGGCAAACCGGCATTGCCCCGCATTGGCATAAAATCCACACCTGACTGTTTCAATAGCATGGGTTTTTATGTCCGAAGTATTTCATATCGAATCGCTGGATCTCGAGGCGCGTGGCGTCGCCCGCCATGATGGCAAAGTCGTGTTCGTCGAGGGCGCCTTGCCCGGCGAGACAGTGCTTGCGGGCATCATTCGGCGCAAATCCTCGTTCGATGTCGCCCGGACCGAGAAAGTCCTTGTCCCTTCCTCCCAGCGGGCCAAGCCCCCGTGCCCCAGCTTCGGCCTGTGCGGCGGCTGCGCCATGCAGCATCTGGAGCCGGCCGCCCAGGTGGCCATCAAGCAGCGCGCCCTGGAGGATGCGCTGGCGCATATCGGTAAGGTGGCGCCCGCCTGTATTTTGCCGCCTTTGCACGGG
>CALMPB010000381.1 GCA_937871985.1 uncultured Burkholderiaceae bacterium | reverse complement strand
TTGGCGCTGGCCTGTTTGCCGGTCTGCTGGTCGGCATATTCAATGGGTTTTGCACAGCGCAACTGCGTGTCAATCCCTTCATCGTCACTCTGGGTTCGCTGAGTGTCGCGTTCGGCATTGCCTCGATGGTATCTGGCGGGCACCCTGTTTTCGATCTGCCCGACGCTTTCAGTACCGTGTTGTACAGCGGTACTTGGTTGGGTCTGAGCACGCCTGTGTGGATCGCCATCGTCCTGTGTCTGATCTTGCATCTCCTACTGGTGCGCACCACGTTCGGGCGTTCTCTGTATTTGATCGGCAGTAATCCTCAGGCAGCGGGAGTTGCGGGCATTCCGGTGGCGCGTTACGTGTTCCTGACCTATATGCTTGCCAGCATCGTGGTGGCCGTCGGCGCGCTGATGCTGACTGGCCGTACTGGATCCGGTGAGCCCAACCTGGGCGGCAGCCTGCTGTTGCCCAGCATAGCCGCCGCCGTCGTGGGAGGTATGAGCTTGCAGGGCGGTACTGGCGGTGTCGGTAACGCGATCATGGGAGCAATGTTCATCTCCATTTTGTCCAATGGCATGAACCTGATCGAGATCAACGGTTATCTACAAGACATTATCTTGGGCACGGTCATTTTGAGTGCGCTGTATTTGGACAGGTTCCGCACCTTTCGCTGACGCGGCGTCATCCAAGGGTTAAAAATCGGCAGCCTCTATTGTTTCAACCAGACAAGAGAACAGGAATATGAGTTCTACCCCTACTCCCAGCACTTACCAGTACGGTGCCCACGTGCGTGCCAATGGGATCCGTCAGCATTACTTGCGCTACGGCGGCAAGGGCGCGCCAATCATCCTGGTGCCGGGCATCACGAGCCCGGCCGTCACCTGGGGGTTCGTTGCTGAGCGCCTGGGCCAGGCTTACGATACCTACGTTCTCGATATCCGCGGGCGAGGGCTTTCGGAAACGGCCACGGGCATGGACTATGGCATGCACGCTTGCGCCCGGGACGTCGATGCCTTCGCCCAAGCCCTGGGCCTGGAAAACTACACTCTCATCGGCCACTCCATGGGCGCGCGCATTGGCGTCATCGTGGCCGCTCACTACACTCAGGGGTTGGGCAGCATGGTGTTGGTCGATCCGCCTGTATCAGGCCCGGGGCGTCGCCCCTATCCTGCCAGGCTCGGCTGGTACGTTGACTCCATCCGCCTGATGCAGGCCGGCGAACCTTGGGAGCGCCTGCGTGATTTCTCTCCTTCCTGGACCGACGACGAGCTGCGTCTGCGTGCCGAGTGGCTGCACACGTGCGATGAGACCGCGATCATCCGGGCTTACAACAGCTTCCAGGATGATGACATGTATGCCGACCTGCCTGCCGTCCAAGTTCCGACCATGCTGATGGTGGCGGGACGCGGTGGTGTCATCGAACCTCAGGACATTGAAGAAATCCGCCAACTGGTGCCAGGCGTCGTCGTTGGCCACGTGCCTGACGCTGGCCACATGATTCCCTGGGACGATTTCGAAGGCTTCTTCGACATGCTCAACACTTTCTTGCCCAAGCAGGTATGAGTCCGTAGCCCGGCATGTCCGGGCTCGTTTCGCGGCACAGTTAAATCCTGATTGCTGCGCCCCCGGCCAACCGCTCGATTTTCCCTCGGCATGCCGGCTATTAATTAATCAATCGATCGATCAAGGAGTGCTTCGTTGGCTATTAGTGATTCCGATCTCATCCAAGCCTGGACCCAGGTGCTGACGCTTTCCAAGCTTCAGCCTGGCCAGAACGTCACCCTCCTGACGGGAGATGGCACGCATCCGCAAACCTTACGCACGGCGGAAATTGCCGCCAGCCTGATGGGCGCCATTGTCAGCCGGCTGTACCTTCCATCGGTCAACGGCGAAAAAGCGCTGTGCCGCGATCCCCTTGCCTACTTAGGGACGACTCCCTTGACCGGCAACAGGGCTGCGATCGCGGCGCTCAAGTCCAGCGACCTTGTGCTCGATTTGATGACTTTGCTGTTTTCGCCCGAGCAACACGATATTCTGGCGTCGGGAACCAAGATCCTGCTGGTGGTGGAACCTCCCGAGGTGCTGGTGCGCATCGTCCCTACCGAGGAGGACTATCATCGTGTGAGCGCCGGCGCCGCATTGTTGACGGACAAAAAGCTCATGCATGTCACGTCTGCTGCCGGTACCGATATCCGGTTACCGATGGGGGAATTCCCCGTCATCAAAGAATACGGCTTTGTGGATGAGCCTGGTCGTTGGGATCACTGGCCCAGCGGCTTTACGTTTACGTGGCCGAATGAGCGCCAAGCGCAGGGCCGCATCGTCGTCGACAAGGGCGATATTTTGCTGCCCCAGAAAAGCTATGTGACCGCGCCAATCATCCTGACGGTCGAGGACGGTTTCGTGACCGGCATTGATGGCGACGTGGACGCCGACCTGCTGCGTGAATATGTGGCCTCCTTCGACGACCCCGAGGCCTATGCCATTTCGCATATTGGCTGGGGCCTGCAACCGCGCGCCTCCTGGACGGCACTCGGCCTGTACGACCGTGAAGCCACGCTGGGCATGGACGCGCGCGCCTTCAATGGCAACTTCCTATTCTCGATGGGCCCCAACAACGAAGCTGGCGGCAACCGCACGACGACTTGCCATATTGATATACCACTGCGCCACTGCACGGTCAGTCTGGATGGTTTGGAAGTCGTGCGCGACGGCCAGGTCGTCGAGTCTTTGATGGACTACACGCGCAATCAGCCTGGCAGATAGGGGGGAATTCCATGTCTCAAGAGAACCGGATTTTTGCCCAGCAAGGCTTTGGCGCCAGCCTGGGCCTGCATCCCCCATTCGGTCTATTGGTGGTTGATTTCGTTAACGGCTTTGCTGACCCCGCCGCGTTTGGCGGCGGCAATATCCCCCAAGCCATCGACCGTAGCCGTGAACTGCTGGCGGTCGCCAGAAAACAAGGCTGGCCTGTGGCACACAGTCGCATCATCTACCAGGACGACGACAGCGACGCCAATATTTTCAGTGCCAAGGTTCCCACCATGTTGGCCTTGAAGGAAACCAGTCCTGGCAGCCAGATCGTGCCGCAACTGGCACCTTTGCCAGGTGAATACGTGGTGCGTAAGAATGTGCCCTCCGCCTTTTTCGCTACCGATCTAGCGCCCTGGTTGACGCAGCGGGGTGTCAAGACGCTGGCCGTGGCAGGCGCCGTTACTAGCGGCTGCGTGCGAGCCAGCGTTGTGGATGCCATGTGCTGGGGCTTTCGGCCCATTGTGGTTTCTGATTGCGTTGGTGATCGTGCCCTGGCTCCGCACGAGGCCAGTTTGTTCGACATGGGGCAAAAGTATGCCGATGTCATGACGTTGGCCGAATTGTTGGATCGTCTGTAAAATCAGCGCGTTTTTCATCTTCGCTAGCCAGGTCTGGCGATGGCGGGAACGCCGCAAAACCGCAAATGTTGGGAAAAACCGCCAATTTGAGGCCGTAGTAGCCGATATTGGCGGTCTCATTGACCTTCAAGGTTTTCCCATGGTACGATGGC
>CALMPB010000380.1 GCA_937871985.1 uncultured Burkholderiaceae bacterium | reverse complement strand
CTCTGCACGCGATCGCCAAGGACCTCGAAAGCCTCCTTGAACTTGCCGGCTCTTCCGAGAGCCGCGACCTGTTGCATATGCTCGGTCTTTTGGCGCTGGCTGATTTCCATCACCGACATCGCCGGCTTGTGCGCCTGAATGAGCTCGAAGGCCTTACCGGCATCGATGGATTGCAGCTGGCCCCTATCGCCAACCATCACCAAGCGCTCAACGCCAAGACGGTTGGCGATCGTCACGAGATTGTTCATCGCCTCGTTCGCTACGAGCGAGGATTCGTCCAGAACGAAGACTTTGCCTGCCAGCTCAGCTCTCGATTGCTCAAACGCTTCCCCCTGGCCGGCAAGCGCCGCCTTGATGTGCGCATTCACGAAACTCGAAACGGTATCAGCCTTGATCTGAGCTTCATTGCGAAGCATCGAGACCATCTTGTTAGCGAATGCTAACCCGATAGTTTCTTTGCCTTCATCAGCGGCTAGGTTCTTGATACTCTGGATGAGCGTCGTTTTGCCGGCGCCGGCGACGCCTTGGACGACAACGATCCGGTCGCTGGTTGCGAGCGCCATTGTGGCAGATGCTAGCTGTTCAGGATTGAGCGTGTGCTCTGAATTCTGATCCTTCAGGCGATCCGCCACTTCTGATGCGGGAACGATCGGATTGCTGGCTTCGCGCCCCTGATCGATGCCGGCAAGAAGCTTCCGCTCTTGGGCCAAGTGTTCAGGCGTGGTTACATGGGTGAAGGCCCCGTCTGAACGGGACGTCGATCCAGGTATCAGCTGACCCTTCTCAAGCAAAGCGGCGACCCGGGCTTCAACACGATCGACCGTGACCCCTTTTATGCCGAAGTTCAGTGCGGATTCGTAAACGTCATTCAACTTGAAGGCAGCTTCCCGCTGGCCAAGATGCCGCACTGAAGACGCGACCGCTAACTCTGTGCGAAGTTGGTTTGGAGTGAGTGTCAGCCGGGCGATGCCGGTCGTGGTAAGCGAGTCAGATCCCCGTAAATATTGTCCCAGCGCAGCATACAGAGAGGTGACAACCTCGTGAACTTTTCCAATGAATCCGATTGGCTTATCATCAGGGACTGTTGCCCTCGACATTGCCTGAGCCATCAGGTCCTTGCCATCAAAGCCTAGTGCGGCTGCCCTGGATCTCCACTGATCTCTTAGGGCAGCACGGTCTTCAAGATTGATCTTCGGGTCCCGTGTACGCTTAGTGATTTCGCGCAGACTTTCGGTATCAGTCTTCTCGCGGCCCAGCTGACTAGCCTTTTCCAGAATGTCTTGCCTACGCTGACTAAATTCCTCCAGGACGGCTTTTGGCACTCCTGCGATTTCGAACTGCCCATGCTTTCCAGTCAGGTTTGTCTCATAGCCAAGTTCCTGCAACTTCTCACGGAATGCAGCGTGATAGGCCGAGCCGATCGCGGAGTTGTTTTTCCATAGAGGGTTGTTCCACAGCGCCTGCCAGGTTCCTCCGGCCGTTTTCGTTATTGCGGCGATGACGACGTGAAGGTGACCTTGGGGATCAAGTTTTCGGCTCGTGTCGTGTTGGAAGATCGCATAAACGAGGTTCGCGGTACGAACCGGCTCCCCATTGCGAGATCTGCTGTAATCTCGCGCCTCCGCCATGGTCTTCTCGACCCAGATCATCGTCGATTTGACGGCACTCATGTGCGCATCGAGGATACGTTTGTCGCCGGCAACATATGCCATCACGCTCGCGGATTTCGGCATCGAAAATGTCAGGTCCGTGCCGATGGTCCGTTTGGCCGTCTGATTTACACCGGTGCCGTCAGGAAGAACGCCTCGAAGGATCGCTTCAAACGCACTAGCTTTGACCTCTCCTGATAATCCAAGATCCTCGGCTCCCTTCCCTCCCCAGGCCGAGGTCTCTGATGAATGTTCACCGGTGTAGTAATCGTCTTTGCCGAAGTACGAAGCCGCTCCACCGGCGGATTTAACAGCTGCAACGGAGAGCATGCCTACATCTCCATTCCGCTGTCATCGGCAAGGTTGGGCGGGTCTTTTTCAGGCTCAGTTCCGATACCCAATCGCTGCTCGCGCTGGATAAGGCTTTCCTGCTCATCCCTGCTGTGACCAGGCGATTTTGCATCTTCACGCTGGTCTGCAGTTCTCAGCCTTTGAGCATCAGTGTGCTTTGCTGGTGCGGTTCCCTTGGCAGGCTCCACTTTGTCGGAGCCCTCACCATTCGACTTTGGTCTCAGCCGATCTCCAAATCCAGATGTGTGAATTTTCGCTGGATCAGAGTTCTCGAAATTGCCAGGCTTTTGCGGGAAGGCCTGCGCAAACTTCTCTGCTTCCAGTTCGGCGTCACTTTTGCCTTCCGCAGGATCTCCATCTGGAACCCGCTGGTTGTTCGCCGGATCGGCAATAAGAATATCCTCATTCGCAGGAGCGTCGGTTTCTCTTCCCTCTTCTCCCTTGGGCGCTTCGTCCGTCTCCTCAGCCGGAGTGTATTCGCTGGCTCGCATATGGGTGACGCGCTCGAAACCGTCGGCGACGGCCGGGTAATCTCGATAGGTGAGCTTGATGCGCGCTGCCGGGAACCCATCGGGGAATTTCACAAACCCGTGAAGCGCCGGCATGTCCTTGATGTCATCTGGCATTACCAGGTGCTGGACCTCTTTGCGCGGCGTGATTGTCGAGGCATCGCGGGTGCTGTTGTAGCCATACGAATACGCCTCATCCATCTGGCGAACCTCTCGGCTGCCGATGAAGTCGGAACAGCGCTTCGCCGTCTCGAGATCGGGTGTTTTGAGGATGAGCTTCGTACCCGCCAGCGACGTCAATCCGATCGCGCCGTTCTCACCGTAAGTCTCCGAAAGCATCGCGAAGGAGTGAATGCCCAGGACGAAGGCTCCGCCGACAGCGCGGGCGGTTTGAAGACCATGCTCGATGGCAGGCAGGCGGTGCAACGCATGCACCTCATCGAGGAGGAACCAGGTGCGCAAATTGCGGGTGCGGCCGATGCGAAACAAGGCGTTCACCGCCAGGTCCATCCACAAGGTCAGCAGCGGCCTATTGAGGACGAGATCGTTGTGGTTGGAGGAGATGAAGAGGATGGATCCGGCATTCTCGTTGTTCGCCATCCACGAGTTGATCGAGAAGCCCTCTTTGCCAGGCGCCGGGTCTGGAATGAAGCGCAGCGCATTGGCATGGGTGTTGAAGGTCGCCCGGATGGACTCCGCCATCTTGGCCGCCTGCGTGGCGACCAGTGGCGCTGCTACGGTGTTCTCCAATTCCTCACTGATGCGCTTCAGATCTGCTTGCATGAGATGATACGCAAGCGCCCCATTCGAGGTGGCCTTCTTCTCGATCAGCTTCATGCACATTTCGGTAAAAAGCGTGCGCGCTGCCTTTTGCCAGAAATCGTCTTCCGCGTTCCGGCCACTCGGGATCAGTGCCGTTGCGGCAGAGAGGAAATCGGAATAGTTGTCGCAGTCGGTAAAGATGGTCCACGGCTGACACCGCCTATCCATCGTGTTCAAAATGAAGTCCGTCTCTGGGTTGTAGAAGCTCTCGATAAATGAACCGGTGAGATCGAAAATGACGCACCGGTGCCCACGCGCCCGCGCCTGCGTAACGATCTTCTTGAGCTCTGTCGTCTTACCCGCGCCGGTCGTGCCGATGAGCATCATATGGCTCTGCTCGAGACGCCATGGGCACGGCAGCGTCGCAATCCGGTATGGTGAATGAAAGCCCTGGGCGATGCGTTCCGGCAACGGCAGCTTCAGCACAGCCACCGGTGAGGCCGTAGGATTTCGACTGGCGCACTCTTCCTCGAAGGCTTTGGTGTTGAATATGCGTATCTGCGCGTCCAGTTCCTCGCGCTCGATCAGCAGCGATCCGCGCTCATGACGCTCCTTCAGAATGTCGGATCCACGGCGGCGAGAGTAGTCGACAAACCAGATCGTCAGCGGAGCGCATATGAAGATCGCACCGAGCGCTGAGGCGGCCAGCAAATGAAGGAACTTTGACCAGGCAAACACCACCGCGGGATGATGCGGGACCCACGGCATCAACCCGACCACCACGCTATCGTCAGGCAGCGTGAGATGAACTTCCTTTTGCGGATTGAGCGACACCCAATTCCACAAATCCGCGTATATCTTCATCAGCACGAGCTGCAACTCGTGCTCCTGGAAATAGAACGACATGATCGTGGTCGCGAGAGCCGCAGAGGTCACCAGCCAGACGATCACCGGCAGGCGAACACCCGCCCAGGTCATGGAGGCTTCATGG
>CALMPB010000379.1 GCA_937871985.1 uncultured Burkholderiaceae bacterium | reverse complement strand
AGGAGGGCTGGCCCATGGCTTGGAAAACTCATCTCGCGGGCTGTGCAGTCTACAGTCTGTTCATTGGAGGCGCTGCGTTGAGCGCGCCGGTTCTGGCGCAAACCGTCGAACAGGGCCGCAGCATCGCCGCTTCGGGCAGCGGCGCCGTCCTGGCCTGTGCCACCTGTCATGGCCAGCATGGCGAAGGCATGGCGGCGGCCGGCTTTCCATACCTGGCCGGGCAAGGCTCGGCTTACCTGGCCGCGCAACTGGCTGCCTTTGCAAGCGGCGCCCGCACGAATCCCGTCATGGCGCCCATTGCCAAAGCCATGAATGCCGACCAGATCAAGGCGGTTGCCGCCTACTACGCGGGCCTGGAACCGGTGTTCGACGCCAAGGCTCTGAGCGATCACCTGGATACCCAACCGCCTAAAACCGCCACGGGGGCGTGGCTGGCCAATCGGGGCGACTGGAGTCACGACATTCCCGCCTGTATTCAATGCCATGGGCCGGGGGGAGTGGGCGTGGGCCAGGATTTCCCCGCCATTGCGGGCCAGTCCGCCGCCTATATCAAAGAACAGTTGCTGGCCTGGAAGCAGAAAAAGCGCGACCCAGGCCCGTTGGGCCTGATGGGCGAGATCGCGCAGCGTATGGACGTAGCGCAAATTACGGCTGTGGCCGATTATTTCGCCGCCTTGCCCCAGTCGGCCAAGACCGCCGCAACGCCAGCGCAAGGAGCCAAACGATGAAATCATTGTCCACGACTTTCGTTCACAGCGCCCTGGTTCTGGCCATGTTCGGCGTGGCGCCGGCAATGGCGCAAACCGCTCCCGCGCAGGCCAGCGCCCCGCAGGCAGCCTCCGCGCCGTCGTTCACGCCGCCCGATCCCACGGCGATTCCCGACGATGAATTCGGGAAAATGGTCAGGAAGGGGCAGGACATCTTCCTCAAGCCCGGCCTTTATGCCGGCAAGTTCATCGGCAACGACCTGAGCTGTGCGAGCTGCCACATGGACGCCGGACGGCGCGCCGATGCGTCTCCGCTATGGGCGGCCTATGTGCTGTATCCCGCGTACCGCGCCAAGAACGGACACGTCAATACGTTGGCCGAGCGCCTGCAAGGCTGTTTCCAGTTCAGCATGAATGGCGCCAAGCCGCCGGCGGACAGCGAAGTCATCGTCGCGCTGGAGTCGTATATGTACTGGATGGCCAAGAATGCGCCGACCGGCGTCAAGCTCGAGGGGCAGGGCTTCCCGCGGCTGCCCAAGCCTCCCCAGGCCCCCGACTACGTGCGCGGCCAACAGGTTTTCCAGAAGAATTGCGTGCTGTGCCACGGCGCCAAAGGCCAGGGCCAGAGCGTCAATGGCCACATGGTGTTTCCAGCGCTGTGGGGCGACGATTCGTTCAACTGGGGCGCGGGCATGCACAGCATTCCCACGGCGGCGGCTTTCATCAAGGCCAATATGCCGCTCAGCAAGGGCAATTCCCTGACCGACCAGGAGGCCTGGGACGTGGCCTACTACATGAACGCGCACGAAAGGCCGCAAGACCCCCGCTACAACGGCTCGGTCGATGAAACCCAAAGGAAATACCACGATGCCAAGACCGATTTGTACGGGCAAAGGGTCAACGGCAAAGTGCTGGGCGCCCGCTCGACGCCGCATGGCGGCAAGCTGAGGGCGGCGGCGCAGGACGAAGGGAAATAGCCGCGGTTCCGGTGCTATGATGAATGGGCCTATCTCGCCCTGGCGGTAATTGGCAATGGTAGGACTAGGGCCTGTTGACAGGCCCTAACGTGTCGCCCATTCCAAAGTATTCTTGTTTACAGGAGTCGCCATGGATCGCCGCAACTTTCTTCGTTTGTCATCCACCGCCGGGGCTTTGTACGCGTCGGGCATTGCCGGCCTTCCGGCGCGCGCCGCCTCGGCGCCTGTGACGCCGGACTGGCGCACTTTCGAGCTGACGACGGAAATCAATATACAAGACCCGGGGACCCATGCGCGCATCTGGGTTCCCGTGCCCTACGCTCGCAATACGTCGTACCAGCGCGCCGCGCAAACCACCTGGCGCATAGAGGACGGCGGCAGCGCGCAGTTGATGCGGGCGCCGGGTTACGACGTGCAGATGCTGGCCGCGCAATGGCCGGACTCCCAATCGCCACGCAAGATCAAAGTCGTCAGCACCTTCCAGACCCGCAATCGCCGCGTCGACCTGACGCAGCCTCCCTCGGCCGATGCGCCCGCTGAAAGCCGGGAGGTCTTGCGGCACTATCTGCAACCGACCGCGCTGCTGCCGACCGACGGCATCGTCAAGCAGACCGCCGATCGCATTACGCGCGGCCATCGCGGCGACCTGGACAAGGCGCGCGCCATTTACACCTGGGTGGTCCTGAACACATGCCGCAAGGCTTCCACGCCGGGCTGCGGCACCGGCGATGTGCGCTACATGCTCACGGCGAACGACCTCAACGGCAAATGCGCCGACATCAATTCCCTGTTCGTGGCGCTGGCCCGCGCTTCGGGCATTCCGGCCCGCGACGCCTACGGGATACGGGTGGCCGCCTCGCAATTTGGCTATCAAAGCCTGGGCGCTTCGGGCGACGTCACGGGGGCACAGCATTGCCGCGCCGAGTTCTACGCATCCGGCTACGGGTGGGTGCCTGTGGATCCGGCCGACGTGCGCAAAGTCATGCTGCAGGAAAGCCCGGGCGATCTGCCGCTTGCCGACCCGAAGGTGCGCGCCGCGCAGGCTATGCTGTTCGGCTCCTGGGAAATGAACTGGGTGGCCTACAACCATGGCCACGACGTCGCCTTGCCAGGCGCCCAGCATGGTTCCGTTCCTTTTCTCATGTATCCCAACGGCGAAACCAGCGATGGCCGCCTGGACAGCCTGGATGCCAAGACGTTCAGCTATCGCCTGACGGCGCGCCAATTGGCAACGTGATCGGAACGGCACAATGAGCAGTGCCCGCCGTCGTCTGCTGCAGGCGGGCCTGATCTTGACCGCCGCGCCCGCCTGGGCGTGGGCGGCCTGGCCAACGCAAGAAGTGCTGAAAGCCGCCACCGGCCCTGGCTGGGCCGACTGGCGGGATGAAACGCCGCCGCTGGCCTTGCCCGATCTGGACGGGCGCGAGCGCATGCTTTGCGAGTTCGAGAACCTGGTGGTCGTGGTCAGCTTCTGGGCGAGCTGGTGCGAGCCATGCCGCGAAGAATTCCCCGCCATGTCGGCGCTGGCACGCAAGCACCATGACGCGGGCTTGCGCCTGCTGGCCGTGAACAATGCCGAATCGCGCTCGAAAATCGATGCATTCCTGCATGCCTGGCCGGTGGAGGGGCTCGTGCTTTCCGACCGCAATGGCGCCGCCGCCAAAGAGTGGGGGGTGGTGGGCATGCCCGCCAACTTTGTCATCGATCGCACCGGCGCGTTGCGCTACTGGCACCTGGGAGCGCTGGACTGGTCGCAGCCCGCCGTTGCCGATCCCGTCGTGACCTTGCTGCGCGCTTGAGCGTTGGCCATTGGCTCCATCCGCGGGAGTCCGGAGGAACCGATTTCATGTTCGATGCGTTACGCGCCATCCCGGGCGGCTGGACGAGCTGCCGCCCGGGATGGCATTATTTGCTTTAACCCTAAAGGAGATAAAGCGTGACGTACGATGCAATAGTCATAGGCGCGGGACATAACGGTTTGGCGGCGGCGGTGCATTTGTCGGCCAAGGGGTGGAAAGTGGCGGTTGTCGAAGCCAGGTCCGAGCCCGGCGGCGCGGTCAAGACCCAGGAGCTGACCTTGCCCGGCTTCAGGCACGATTGGGGCGCCATGAACCTGTCCATGTTCGCGGGCTCGGCCTTTCATGCTCAATACAAGGACGAACTGGCCGCGCACGGCCTGGGATTCGTGCCGGCGCCTCATTGCTTCGCCAGTGTCTTTCGCGACGGCCAAAGCCTGGGGGTGGGGGGCGACCTGGAGCAGACGGCTGCCGACATTGGCAATCTGTCGGGGCATGACGCCCAGGCATGGCGCTCGATGGTCGACGACTTCAAGCAAAAAGCGCCGCATATCTTCGGGGTGCTGGGTTCGCCCATGCCGTCGCTGGCCACGGCCAAAGTGTTGTGGTGCGCCTGGCGCCAGCTTGGCGCCGGCGGCTTTTATGGTTTGCTGCGCCTCATGCTCTCGTCGCCCAGGGATTTCCTGAGCGCCAATTTCGAGCACGAGAAAGTCAGGGCGCTGATGGCCACATGGGGGCTGCATGTGGATTTTGCGCCCGACGTGGCCGGCGGCGCGCTGTTTCCCTACCTGGAGTCCATGTCCAACCAGGCTTTCGGCATGGTGATCGGCCAGGGCGGCGCCGACACCATCATCAAGTCCATGGTGGGTCTGCTGCAGGCCAAAGGGGGCGAGCTGCTGCTCGATACCCCGGTGCAGGCCATCCAGACCGGTAACGGCGGCGCCGCCACGGGCGTGCTCCTGGCCGATGGCCGCACATTGCAGGCGCGGCGGGCGGTCATTGCCAATGTCCATCCACGCAATGTGTTCGGCCGGCTGCTGCCGGCCGGTACGGCGCCTCGGGAATTCGAGTCCAAAGTGCAGGCCTTCCGTCCGGGCCTTGGCACCATGATGATCCATCTGGCGCTGAGCGGCCTGCCCGACTGGAAAGCCGGGGCCCAGCTTGGCCGGTACGCCTATGTGCATATCGCCCCCGACCTGGCGATGATGGCGCGGGTGTACGCCGAGGCCGCCGATGGCCTGTTGCCCGCCGAGCCGGCTCTGGTCGTGGGGCAGCCCACCGCCCTCGATCCATCGAGGGCGCCTGAAGGCAAGCACGTGCTGTGGGTGCAGGTGCGCGTCTTGCCAGCTGAAATCCGGGGCGACGCGCTGGGCGGCATCGAGGCCCGCAATTGGGACGATGCCCGCGAAGCCTATGCCGACAGGGTGCTCGACATCATCGAAGGCTATGCACCCGGGTTGAAGCAGAAAATCCTGGGGCGCAAGGTGTTCTCGCCCCTGGATCTGGAGCGCGAAAACCCCAATCTGGTCGGCGGCGACAGCATTTCGGGCAGCCACCACCTGGACCAGAACTTCCTGTTCCGGCCGGTGGCCGGCTATTCGCGCTACCGTACTCCGGTCAAATCGCTGTACTTGTGCGGCGCCTCGACCTGGCCGGGAGCCGGCACCGGAGCCGGGTCGGGATTCATGCTGGCCAATATGCTGGCGAAGTAGCTTTTATTGTTCTTGTGCGCCTGCAGCGCCGCCTGGCATGCGCCTGGCGCGCTCCAGGAGTTCGAAGACAGCCATGCCGGCCAGCATGGCCAGTACGAACACGGCGGCCTTGGCGTGTCCCGCCGTCAACGAAACCAGCGCGGGGCCAGGACAAAAGCCAGCCAGGCCCCAGCCAATTCCGAAAGCCAGGCTGCCGCCGGCCAGCCGCTTGTCTATGCTCTTGTTTGAGGGCAGTTCCAGCCTGCCTCCGGCCAGTGTGCGGTTCCGGCGGCGGGCTATTCTGAAAGCGATGGCGCTTACGGCAATGGCGCCCGCCATGACGAAACCAAGCGACGGATCCCAGGCACCCCCCAGGTCGAGAAAACCGATGACTTTTCCGGGGTCGGTCATGCCCGAAACGATAAGGCCGATTCCAAAAAGCAGGCCGATGACGAATCCGGCGACTTGCGGCAGGTATCCAGGGTACTGTTTCATGGTTTTGTTTTCATCCGGGCAATTCAGGCTAGTGCGTGGCGCACCGCATACACGGTCAGGAATCCGGCCGACATGAAGATGACGGTGGCGGCCAGTGATCGGGGCGACATCCGGGACAGGCCGCATACCCCGTGGCCGCTCGTGCAACCCGAGCCGTATCGGGTGCCCAGGCCCACCAGCAGGCCGGCAATGACCAGCGTTGGCCAATCCGCGTCGATGCGGGGCGCAACGGCCGGCGCAAACAGTACCCATGCGGGCGAGGCCGCCAACAGCCCGGCCATGAATGCCAGCCGCCAGCCGATGTCGCCACGCCGGAAACGCAGGAGCCCGCCCGCGATGCCGCTGATGCCTAGAATACGCCCCTGCAGTAAAAGAAAAAGCGCCACGGCAAGGCCGATGAGCAGCCCTCCCGCCAGCGACGTCCAGGGGGTGAAGTTATTCCAGTCTATCGACATGGGCCTGCTCCGGTTGAGCCGCGCAAAATTGCGCGTACAGGGTTTGCATGACGGCCAGTGTCTGGGGGCTGGCGATGCTGTAGTAGATATTTTTGCCTTCCCGCCGCGTCCGCACCATGCCTTCCGTCCGCAGTACGCCCAGTTGCTGCGAGAGCGTGGGTTGGCCGATTCCCACCATGGCTTCCAGTTCGCTGACGCATTTCTCGCCTTGGGCCAGTTGGCACAAAAGCAGCAGGCGATCCGGGTTGGAAAGTGCCTTCATCAAGCGGCAAGCCTGTCCGGCGGCGGCGCGCATGGCTTGCATGTCCAAGGTAATGTCGTGACTCATGGTGGTTGGGTTGGCGTTTTTCACCTTCATATACATTATATTAATTAATATTATATAAGAAAATATAATGTTTGAGCCATACCGACGCTACGTTTTCCTTGATGGTATGGCGTTGTCAAATATCAAAATTGTTAGAATTTGAATATTTTGTTCAGAAAATAGATATATCAGGGCGAAAGTGGATATAATTTCTGCAGCCTGGCGGCTGGAAGTTCCATTGCGGTGGGAGGCAACAGCCAAGCCGGCGGTAAGACTGCTCGTAGAGGCAGGACAAGGTTCGCCTTACTTCCTGGAGACTAAACAATGAAGTTAGCCAAGTTTTTCGCCGGCTGCCTGATGGTATTGGCCGGCAGCGCCGCCGTAGCCGCCCAGCCTGGGCCGGCCTCGTCCGAGCCCGCTCATTCCGATTTGCGGGTGCGGCTTCTGGGCACCGGCAGTCCTCTGCCTCAAACCTTCCGCTTCGGGCCTTCCACGCTCATCGAAGCCGGAAACCAGAAGTTCCTGTTCGACGCGGGCCGCGGCGTCATCCAGCGGCTTTACTCGTTCGGCATCCCGTTCAACGACGTCGACAAGCTGTTTCTCACGCACCTGCATTCGGATCACACCATTGGCATTCCCGACCTGTATCTGACGGGATGGCTGCGCGGCCGCAATCATCCCTTGCATGTATGGGGTCCGGTGGGTACGCGCAACCTGATGGACGAACTGACCAAAGCGTACAGTTTCGACATCAAGATCCGCCTGGATCACAACCCCGGCTCCCAGGTCGACACCACCGAGTTCACTGCTGGCGTCATCTACGACCACGACGGCGTGAAAATCACCGCCTTCCCCGTCGATCATGGCGAAGCCAAGCCGGCTTTCGGCTTCCGGCTCGACTACAAGGGCCATCGTGTGGTGTTGTCGGGCGATACCCGCTACTCGCAAGAGGTCATCAAGCAGGCCAAGGGCGCCGACCTGCTGGTGCATGAAGTGGCCGCGGCATCCGACAAGCTCATGAAAACCTCGCCGAAGATCCCGAGAATCCTCGACATCCATACGTCGCCCGAGGACGCCGGCCGGGTGTTCACGCAGGCGGCGCCGCGCATGGCCGTATACTCGCATATCGTGCTGTTCGGCGTGACCGAGAAAGAGCTCGAGGCGCGCACCCGCAAAACCTATTCCGGCCCCTTGACCATCGGCGAAGACCTCATGACCTTCGACATTGGCGACAAGATCACGGTAAGCAGGACGCAGCCCAAAGAATGAATCCGCGCGCCATTCCGGCGCGCATAGGCCAAACCGCTGGATGCGTGAGGAGTGTGGCGATGTGTGAATGGCGGTTATGCGCGCAATAGGAATCGTTGCCGCGCTCGAGCTGGAAATTGCCGAACTGCTCGGCCAGATGCAGGCCGATGTGGTTCGGCATCGTATCGGGCAGCGCGACTACTACACCGGCAGCCTTTTGGGCTGTCCCTGCGTCATTGTCCTGGCGCGGGTCGGCAAGGTGGCGGCGGCCGCCACCACCGTGACGCTGATACGCGAGTTCGGCGTGGCCAGCATCGTCTTCACCGGCGTGGCCGGAGCCATAGGCCGGCATGTCAATGTCGGCGACGTCGTGGTGGCGCGGTCGCTGCTGCAGCACGACCTGGACGCCAGGCCCTTGTTTCCCCGCTATGAAGTGCCGTTGCTGGGGCTCAGCCATTTCGACGCCGACCCGGACCTGACGCGCCGTTTGTCCGCATGCGCCACCGAATATCTGCGGCGGGATCTTGCCGCCGACAGCCTGGCCTGCTCGCAGCTAAGCACGCAGTTCGGCATTACGCGCCCCGCGGTGCATGGCGGCATGATCATCAGCGGCGACTCCTTCATCAACGATGCGCAGCATGTCGAGATGTTGAGAACCAGCCTGCCGGACGCCTTGTGCGTTGAGATGGAAGGCGCCGCGGTGGCGCAGGTATGCCACGAATACGGCGTTCCCTATGCGGTCATGCGTACGATCTCCGATCGGGCCGACGGCAGCGCCGGCGTCGACTTCAATGCATTCCTGCTGGCGGCGGCAAGCCGCTACGCCACAGGCATACTGCGGCGTTTTCTGGCGGCGCAGCGAGAAGAGGCCGCGTAGCGGGTTTGGCTTTCAATCGCTCGATCCGCCGGCCGCGCGGTTGCGCAGCGCTGGAGAGCGGGTGGCTGGCCGGCGCGGCTACCTCAGAAAATTATCGCGCAGCAGCGCTACGACTTCTTTGCCGCGCCCGTCTAGCACGGCCTTGATGCCGAAGAGCGCTGTCGACATGACCTGGCCGGCGTGGATCTCGGGCGGCATGACCAGTTCCATTCGGCTTACCGGAACGTCCAGCAGGGCGGGGCCCGGCTCGGCCAGCCAGGCGCGCATGGCGGCTTCCAGCTCGCTGGCGCTGTCGGCGCGATGGCCGGCGATGCCGCATGCTTTGGCCAGGGCGGGGAAGTCCGGATTTTCCAGATCGGTGTACGAGTCCAGCAGTCCTTCGACGCGCTGTTCCATTTCCACAAAGCCCAAAGAGCTATTGTTGAATACCAGGATTTTGACGGGAAGCTTTTCCTGCCGCAGCGTCAGCAGGTCGCCCAGAAGCATGCTCAGCCCGCCGTCGCCGCATAGGGCGATGACCTGCCTGCCGGGGTAGGCCGCCGCAATGCCCATGGCCTGCGGGTAGGCGTTGGCCATCGTGCCGTGCAACAGGCTCAGCAAAAAGCGGCGCGCGCCGGTCGCCCGGATGTGGCGCAGGCACCAGACCATGGGGCTGCCGCCGTCGGCGGTGAAGGCGGCGTCGTCGGCCGCCAGCTTGTCCAGGGTGCTGGCCACGAACTGCGGGTGTATGAGCTTGGGGTCGTCTTCCTGGGTCGAACGTTCGTAGTCTTCGCGGTCTTTTTCCCATTGCTTCAGGGCTTTGGCCAGGTGGCCGCCGCTGGTCTTTTTTTCCAGGCGCGGCAGCAGGGCGTCGATGGTGTCGCCGACGTCGCCCAGCAGGCCCATGTGCACGGGCGCCCGGCGGCCCAGATGGGTGGCGTCGGAATCGATTTGCACCACCCGCTTTTTTTCGGCCCAGAATTGCGTGTACGCAAAATCGGTGCCCAGGCAAAGCACGAGATCCGCGTCGTCGATGGCGCCGACGCCGGCGCGGTTGCCAAGTATCCCTGTCATGCCGATGTGGAAGGGATTGTCGGGCTCGATGAACTCTTTGGCGCGGGTGGTGTGGGCCACGGGCGCCTGCAAATGCCGGGCAAGGGCGACAACCTGGTCGTGCGCATCCCGGGCGCCGATGCCGGCGTAAATCGTTATGTTCCCGGCTTCGTTCAGCATGGCGGCCAGAGCTTCCAGTTCCTGGTCGCAGGGGTGCTGCACGGTTTTGGGGCGATGCACCGACCAGGCCAGGGTGTCGGGGGTTTCTTCCAGGAACATGTCGCCATTGACGATGACGACCGCCACGCCGCGCAGGTTCAACGCGGCCTGCGCCGCCATGGCCGTGATCCGCCGCGCCTGGTCGGGATGCGAGATGTATTCGCAGAACACCGATGTCTGTTCGTAGATCTTGCGTTGATCCAGTTCCTGGGGAAAGTTCAGGCCGGCCTCGGCGCGGCCGACGTCCGAGGCGATCAGCAGCACCGGCGCGCCGTTGCGGTGGCTCTCGAAAATGCCGTTGACGAAATGCAGGCTGCCCGGCCCGCAGGTTCCGGCGCATACCGCCAGTTCGCCCGTCATATAGGCTTCGCCGCCGGCCGCCAGTGCGCCGGCCTCTTCGTGGCGGACATGCACCCAGCGCAGTTCGCTTTTGCGCAGCGCATCGGTGAAATGGTTGATGGTGTCGCCCACGATGCCCCAACAACGCTTGGCTCCGGCTTGAAGCAGGGTATCGACGATGACTTCGGAGACTTTGGGCATGGTGGTTTTTCCTTGGTGTCGAAGGCTCTAGAAGATGGCGGCCGAGTTGTCGGCGGTGGCGCGGGTGACGACCAGATCGATGGCGGGTTTGAAGCTGTCCGCCCGGGCGGCAGCCCACCATTCGGCATAGAGCGTGTCTTCGGGGGCTTCCAGCAACACGCCTTTGGGCAGAAAGGGATGAATGCGATCCATGGGTCTGGCGGCTTCCGACCCTGTCCGGTGCATGAGGTGGTGGGGCTGCAGGTCGCGAGGGTGCTTCAGTCCGGCGGCCGCCACCATGTCGGTCAGGGCCTCGATGGTTTTTCGGTGGAAACGCGCGGCGCGCTCGCCCTGTACCTCGGGAACCAGCCCGCGTTGGCGCGCGGGATCCTGGGTCGTGACGCCCGTGGGACAGGTGCCCAGATGGCAGCGCTGGGCCTGGATGCAGCCGATGGAGAACATGAAGGCTCGCGCCGCGTTGCACCAGTCGGCGCCCAGGGCGAGGTTCCGGGTAAGCCCCATGCCCGAGTAGACTTTGCCGCTGGCAACCAGCTTGACCTCGTCCTTGAGTCCGCAGCCGACCAGCGCGTTGCGCATCAGGATCAGCCCTTCGGTCAGGGGCATGCCCACCCAGTCGGAAAGCTCGATCGGCGCCGCGCCCGTGCCGCCTTCGCCGCCGTCCACCACGATGAACTCGGGGCGGATGCCGGTTTGCAGCATGGCCTTCATGATGGCGAAGACCTCGTAGGGTTGTCCGATGCACAGCTTGAGCCCCACCGGCTTGCCGCCGGAGAGATCCCGCATCCTGGCGGCGAATTCCAGCATCTCGATGGGATTGGAGAACGCCGAATGCCCGCGCGGCGACAGGCAATCCTGGTGCGCCGGCACGCCGCGCACGCGAGCGATTTCCTCGGTCACCTTGGCCCCCGGAAGCAGCCCGCCGTGGCCCGGCTTGGCGCCCTGGCTGAGCTTGATCTCGGTCATCCTGACCTGCTCGTGCGCGGCGCCGTCGCGAAAGCGTTCCGGGTCGAACCGGCCGTTCTTGTCGCGCGCGCCGAAATAGCCCGAGCCCAGCTCCCACACCAGATCGCCGCCGTGCTTGAGGTGATGGTCGCTAAGCCCGCCCTCGCCGGTGTCGTGGTAGAAATTGCCTTGCTTCGCGCCAAGGTTCAGGGCCATGACGGCATTGGCCGACAAGGCGCCGAAACTCATGGCCGAGATGTTAAGCACCGAGGCTTGATAAGGCTTGCTGGTTTGCGCATTGCCGACCTCGACCCGCGGATCCAGCTCGGGATCTTCTTCAGGCGCAATGGAGTGCATGAGCCATTCGTAATCCTGGCTGTTGGTGTTGCGGTCGGTGCCGAAGGGGTGGGTGTCGGTCTGGCCGCGCGCACGTTCGTGCACCAGGTTGCGCGCTTCGAACGGATAGGGCGTGCCGGTCAGATTGTCTTCGACGATATAGGCGCGCAAAAAGGGGCGCAGTTGGTAGAAGATCCAGCGGATGCGGCCCGCTACGGGGTAGTTCCGGGTAATCGTCCAGGATCTTTGCAGCCAGTCGAACAGCCCCAGCAGGACCAGCGGCAAGGTAACCACCAGTAGCCAAAGCCAGTTGGCGTCGCGCCGGCTCAGTGCCACGGCCAGAAGCGTGATGACAAAGGCTGCGACGGGAATGAGCGCGCGTTTCAAGGTTCCGAGCATATGGCTCCTTTCAGGGTTTCTGTCGTTATCGGGAGGGCGGGACGGACTCCTTGGGCCGGATGGAAGCGCCGCCTTGGGCGGCGATGGTTTGTTCGTGGAACACGACGTTGCCTTCGCGGACGGCCAGAACGCTTCCTTGCGGCAGCGGTTCCCACGGCCCGTCGCTCAGCGCGACGCTGGCGAAGACGACAAGATGTTCGGGCGGGTTTTGCAGGACGGCGCCGCGGCATTCATGTATGCCTCCCAGTGTGCCGGGTTTTGGGCGCATGATGTGCAGGCCCGGCGCCATGGGTTCCGAAAGGCCATGTTCGGTTTCATGCTTTCGGCGATCGGCATGGACGAACAGTACGTCGCCGTCCAGCCACAGGAAATTCGCCGACCCGAGCTTGGCCATATCGATGCAGAAGTCGCGGAAGACCCTGAATCGCGCGGCATGATCGGCGGCTTCGGGAGCCAGCCGGGCCACGCGGTCGAGCAGAACGAGGAATGCGAGCTCGCTGTCGGTCTCGCCAACCCTGTCGCCAACCAGGGCTTGCGCCTCCGGGGTTTGCTCGATGTCGTGAAGCGTTCCGTTATGCGCGAAATGCTGAAGGCGGCCGTGCACGGTGCGGCGAAAGGGGTGCGTATTGGCCAGCGACTTGGTTCCCGACGATGCCCGCCGCACGTGCGCCACGGTGATGGCGTGGGGTTCGGCGTGCGCGCGCACGAAGCGATCGAGCGGGCTGTTGGCGGCGGGGGCGGCTTCGCGGAAATAATGCGCGTCCAGCCCTTCTGAAAACACAATGCCCCAGCCGTCTCGGTTCTGGTGCCGTTCGCCGCCCTCCGCCGCGAATCTGTCGAGATCATAGCGAACAAGCACGGGGGAACTGGCTGATAATGCAAACAACTCACACATGATCTTTTCAGGATAACGGGTTTTAAATTACAGGCGCATTAAAGGCCGGGCGTGGCGATGCTTATTCACCTATATGAAATACGGCTTTAGTACAATAGGTGCTTTCATAAAGAACGCCACGAATGACTTTTGTAGTAACCGAAGCGTGCATCCAGTGCAAATATACGGATTGCGTCAACGTCTGCCCCATGGACTGCTTTCTGGAGGGGCCGAATTTCCTGGTGATCAATCCCGACGAGTGCATCGATTGCTCCATCTGCGTTGCCGAGTGTCCGGTCGGCGCCATCTTCAGCGACCACGACCTGCCTCCCGACCAGCGCCATTTTCTCGAAATCAACCGCGAGCTTGCCGCCGACCCGGCATGGAAACGCCTGTCGCGTGCCAAAGCCCCCCTGCCTGATCATGAAAAGTGGGCGGGCGTCAAAGACAAGCTGTCGCTCCTGCGGCGCTGAGCTTCTCCTCTAGGTTGCCGCGCCCGTGGGCCGGAGCACCGGCACGCGGGGCCTTCCGCGGAACGGAGCACAATGCGGGCCGCGGCCGGCACGGGCCTCCGAGCTACACTGTGGTTTTCCCCTTCGGACAGGTAAGCCTGTGATCGACGAACAACGCATTATCGAGCTTGAAATCAAGCTGACACGCCAGGAAGATTTGACCCAGGAACTAAGCCTGGCCGTTTATCGCCAGCAAAAGCAGATCGACGAGCTGCAGGCCCTGTGCCGGCTCATGGCAAAACGCATGGACGATGGCTCGGGCGGGGCCGACCCTTACGCGCAGGAAAAACCGCCGCATTATTGATTGAAGCGAACATGCCGAAAACCATGCAACCCACAGCGAGGCGATGACATGCGCAGCGATGATTTGACCAATGAGCAGCGTCGGGCCATGCAGTCCAGGCTGACGGCCAGTGTGCCGTACCGGATCGCGTTCGAAGACGAAGCCTTCATGACCAGCGCGGCGCTGCGCCCCGTGCGCCTGCAGCTCGAGCTGCTCAAGCCCGAGCATTACCTGCATCATTACAAGGTCGACTCCACCGTCGTGGTGTTCGGCAGCGCCCGGATCGTGCCGCCCGACATCGCGCTGGCGGAACTGGAGCGCGCCGAGCAACTGGCGCAAACCCAGCCCGAAGACGAGCAACTGGGCCGCGAGCTCAGGCGGGCGCGCAAGCGCGTGGGCTATTCGCACTATTACAACGAAGCGCGGCGCTTCTCCACCTTGATTTCCGACCGCTTCCAGCGCGAAAGCCCCTGCCATTTCGTGGTGGTGACTGGGGGCGGCCCGGGGATCATGGAGGCGGGCAACCGGGGCGCCTACGACGTGGGCGCCATGAGCATCGGGCTGAACATTACGCTGGAGCACGAACAAGAGCCCAACCCCTACATCAGCCCCGAGCTGTGCTTTCATTTTCATTATTTCGCGCTGCGCAAAATGCACTTCTTGATGCGCGCGCGGGCGCTGGTGGCGTTTCCCGGCGGTTTCGGCACCATGGACGAGCTTTACGAGGCGCTTACCCTTATTCAGACACGCAAGGTGCCGCGCATGCCCATCGTGCTGGTCGGCAAGGAATTCTGGGCCAAGGCCATGGATGTGGATTTCCTGATAGAAGAAGGTATGATAAATGCCGAAGACAAGGACTTGATGGAAATTGTCGAAACCGCCGAGGAAATCGTCGAAATCCTCGAGCGGTTCTATCCGGATTGCGGCATGGGCGGCTCGTAGGGGCGCCAGCCCATAACACCACAACAATTAAATCAAATAATCAGGTTCATCAATCATGCAAGATACCAAAGCAGCCTCCTGGGGCGAGCTGCTCTCCGGGCGCAATGGGCTGCGCTCCATTGCCCTGGCCGGCGGCGTGGCCCTGCACGCGGTCAACGTCTATATCGCCACCACCATACTGCCTTCCGTTGTCGAGGATATCGGCGGCCTGGAGTACTACGCCTGGAACACCACGCTGTTCGTGGCCGCGTCCATTTTCGGCTCGGCGATTTCGCCCAAGACCATGCATATCTTCGGGCCGCGCCGCGCTTTTCTGGTAGCCATCATTCTGTTTGCGTTGGGTACGGCGGTGTGCGCCGCCGCCCCGACCATGGGCTGGATGCTGGCGGGACGCACCGTGCAGGGCTTGGGCGGCGGATTGTTGCTTGGCCTCAGCTATTCCTCCATCCGCCTTGTTTTTGAAGAACGCTTGTGGCCTTTGGCCACGGGGCTTACCTCCAGCATGTGGGGGGTGGCAACGCTGTCGGGGCCGGCCATCGGCGGTATTTTTGCCGAGACCGGACACTGGCGCTGGGCGTTCTGGGCGGTGCTGCCGTTTTGCGCCGGCCTGGCCTGGCTGGTGACGCAGCAGATCGCGGTCAAGGCCTCGGAGCAGCGCGAGGGGGTCAAGGTGCCGTTGCCGCAAATCGCCTTGCTGGTGGCTTCGGTGCTGGTCATTTCCATTGCCAGCCTGTCGTCCCAGGTGTGGTGGAATGCGCTGGGCATCGTCGTGGGGCTGGTCATCGGCCTGGGCGTGGCCCGTATCGATAAATCCGCCGCGGTGCGCCTGATGCCGACCGGCGGCTATGCCCTGAAAGGGGGGATGGGCAGCTTGTACGCCTGCGTCTGCCTGCTCAGCATAGGCATTACGGTCGAGGTGTTCGTGCCGTATTTCCTGCAGATCATTCATGGCTATGCGCCGCTGATCGCCGGTTACATGACCGCCTTGATGTCGGCCGGCTGGACCCTGGGCTCGATCACCAGCTCCAGCCGCAGCCCCGCCACGGCCCGCAAGCTTCTGCGCAGCGGCCCTCTGGTGTCGGCCTTGGCGCTTGCGGCGCTGGCCGTGCTGGTGCCCTGGGCGGATCTGAACGCGAATCAAGGGGCGGTCTGGTGGCTGTTGCTGCCGCTGTTGGGCGTGGGGCTGGGCATAGGCATGTGCTGGCCGCATTTGCTCACGCAGGTGTTCAAGGCCTCGCCTCCGGGCGAGGAGAACATGGCTTCTTCGGCCATCATCACCATTCAGCTTTATGCCATGGCTCTGGGCGCCACACTGGGCGGCATGATCGCCAATGCGGCGGGCCTGACCCAGCCGGGCGGGCTGGAAGGCACCCGGCATGCCGCGCTGGCCTTGTTTGCGGTATTCACGCTTTCGCCGGCGGCCGCCGCCGTGTTCATGGCCAGTATTTTGCGCGGCCGGCGCGCTGTCGAGCAGCAGGCGGCGGTTTGAGGTGGCCTAAGGGCGGCTTCTGCGCTTTCTCTGGCCTGCCGGCAGCAGGGTTTGAACGGGCTCGGGCGGCTTTAAACCGCCTTGGGCAGGCGGAAGCGCTCGGGATCGGGGCCGTGGCGCGCCTCGGGGTCGTGCAGGGCGCCTATGGCCTTCATGTCGTCGCTGTCCAGCGTGAAGTCGTAGATGTGAAAGTTTTCCTTGATGCGGCTGGGCGTAATGGACTTCGGAATGACCATGTTCCCCAACTGCGTGTGCCAGCGGATGATCACCTGCGCCACCGTGCGGCCATGTTTTTGCGCGATGCCGGCCAGCACGGGGTTTTCCCAGAGCATGCCGTTGCCCAGCGGGCTCCATGATTCGGTGACGATGCCTTTTTCCGCATGATATTCGCGCAGTTCGGGTTGCTGGAAGCGCGGGTTGAGCTCGATCTGGTTGACGACCGGCAGCACGCCGGTTTCGTCCAGCAGGTTTTGCAGGTGGGGGATATTGAAATTGCACACGCCGATGGATTTGACGCGCCCTTCGTTGCGAAGTTGAATCAAGGCTTCCCAGGTTTTAACATACAGGCCTATTTTGGGCGCCGGCCAGTGGATAAGGTATAGATCCAGGTATTCCAGCCCCAGTTTTTGCATGCTCTCGCCGAAGGCCGCCAGCGTTTCGTCGTAGCCATGGCGGTCGTTCCAGACCTTGGTGGTGATGAACAACTCGCTGCGATCCAGGCCGCAGGTTCTGATGCCATCGCCCACGCCCGTTTCGTTGCCATAGATGGCGGCGGTGTCGATCAGGCGGTAACCCACGTCCACGGCGGTCTTGATGGTTTGGGCGACAATGGAGTTGTCGATCTGCCAGACGCCGAAGCCTAGCTGCGGTACGCTATTGCCGTCGTGAAACGTAACAGTGTTCATAATGGTGCTCATGGTGCTCTCCGTAGTTCTAGCGCGTGGTTTGGCTGGTCGAATCAGCCAAATAGCGCGCCAGGCAGGGTATGCTGATTGTTTCAGGCCCTGCGGCGTGTCTCGCCGGGTTGGTAGTTTTGATTATACGTATGTTGCAATACGCTTTTGCGGCAAGGCGCCGGTCCGAAACCGGGCGCGCGCCGGCGCAAGCTGAATATTTCTGGAGTCGAACATGAGTGTACACACCGAGGTGAAACGCATCAGCGTGCCGCAATTGACGGCTTACAAGGGGAAAAAGAAAATCGCCTCTCTTACGGCCTATATTGCGCCAATTGCGCGCTTGTTGGACGATTATCTCGACATGATCCTGGTCGGTGATTCGACCGCCATGGTGGGGTACGCGCTGCCCAACACGCTGACCATCACGGCCGAGCAAATGGCCTTCCAGGCGGCGGCGGTGGTGCGTTCCACCCAGCATGCCTGCGTCATCGTGGACATGCCCTTCGGCAGCTACCAGGAATCGCCGGAACAAGCGTTCCGCAATTGCGCCATGGCCATGAGCAGCAGCGGCGCCGACGGCATCAAGATGGAAGGCGGAGCCGCCCTGGCCCCCACCACGCGGTTCCTGGTCGAGCGGGGCATTCCCGTGCTGGCGCACGTGGGCCTGATGCCGCAATATGTGAACACCATGGGTGGCTTCAAGGCGCAGGGCCTTACCGAGGAAGCGGCCGAACGCATCTTTAACGACGCCATCGCGCACGAACAGGCCGGCGCTTTCGGCGTGGTGCTCGAGGGCGTGGCCGAGGGCCTGGCGCGCCGCATTACCCAGCGGCTGTCGATTCCCACCATAGGCATAGGCGCTTCCCCCGATTGCGACGGCCAGGTGCTGGTTACCGAAGACATCCTGGGCCTTAGCGGCACGCGCATCCCCAAGTTCGCCCGGCAGTTCGCCGACGTGGGCGCCGTGATCCGCACCGCCGCCGAGCAGTACGCCACCGGCGTGCGCGAAGGAAGCTTCCCCACGCTGGACAATTGCTTCGGCGTGAAAAAGCCATAACGGCATCGTGACAAGGATACAAGCGTGAACCAGATCGATCCCGCCGTCTTGATGGGCTTGTTGGTGCTGGCCGGCCT
>CALMPB010000378.1 GCA_937871985.1 uncultured Burkholderiaceae bacterium | reverse complement strand
CAGATCCAGGCAGCCGTGCAGGTCGCCAACGATAAAGTCGCGCCCGACCGTATTGGCCGGCAAGTGCTGATGAAACGTGGTCATGATCCTTCTCTTTCCAAGTTATACACCGGCCTGTCTTGGCGCAGAAGCACCACCAATCAACGGCCGGCATGGTTAGTGCACGGTGTACAGCACCTCGTCCGCATCCCGCCCCAACAACTCCAGCACGGCGCGACGCATCTCACGCGGCGCCAGGCCTCGCACTAAGGCTAATTGACGAGGCGTCAGTGTCAGCCCGCCCGGCGGCAGATTCCAAGACCGCTCCATGTCGCTCAACACCCCCTTAATAATGACCTCGGTATGCTCCGGCCCAGGGGCTGGAAAAAACACCGGCCGCAGGCGAGATAACAGCGGTTGAGGTAAGGCACTGATCGAATTGCCGGTGGCTATATACAAGCAATGCGACAAATCGCACTCCGTCATCAGGTAAATATCCTGATACCGGCGCGCATTGCCTGGTTCGAGCAAATCCAGCAACGCCTCCTGAGGATCACCGCCATTGCTATACGTAGCACGCGCCTTATCAATCTCATCGAGAATGAAAAGCGGGTTGGCCACCTTCGTTTGCTGAATAAACTCCACCATCCGTGAGGGGCGATTGCTCGACCAGCCGCGGGTCACCCCTTTAAGCAACTTGACATCCGTCATCCCGGCCAGGTTGATCACGGTATTCGGCGTACCCAATAAGTCGCTCAAACGCTGCGCGAACCGTGTCTTACCGGTACCCGGCAACCCCACCAGCAACACCGGCGCCATGCCCAAACGCATCACACCGTGACGCCGGCGAGCGATCAGATCGCTCATCACGACCGAAATGGCCCCCTCTGCCCAGGGAAATTCGTTGCTCAACGTCGCCCGCAGGCCATACAACTTGGCCAAGGAAGGGAACGTGGAGCACGTCAGTGGCTGGCGCAAGCTCTCAAACTGCTTCAAATATTCAGACTCGGCACGATCGCTTGAGGTGGGAATCACACCGGGCACGATCACCACTTGGTCCGGATCTGGCTGGGCAGCCGCTTTCACCGGGGCCGGCTCGGGTTTCACTCTGGGCGGCTCTGGATTTTGTTCCAGGTCGTCCAGACGCAAGAACACGGTAAGCTGCTGCTCAATCAAGGCCGAGCGGTACGCTTCAGCATCTTCCACCTGCTCAGACGCCGCCTCAATCAGACGATTCCAGAGCGGTTTGATCCAGGCCAACGCCTCACGACGTTGTACAAGTGGCGACATAGACGCAGACATATGCCTCCCCGGCAATAGCGTCAGGTAATTCACCACGCACGCTAAGGCACAACCAAATGCCTCCCTATCCCAGGTACTGAATTGGCGTTGTACATGGCGTAACGCCACCCGTGCACCTAAATACCAGGCCTGCGCGACATCGTGACTAACGATGGGCGGCATACGAAACGTACGCTCGTCAGACGCCACCAGCCGCGGTAAGGGATCCACCTCCAGGTTGAACTCTACCTTCTGCCCTCGTTGTGCCAACAAAGTATTGGCCAACGCCAAGGCGCCGACCACACTATTGAGCTGGCGTGCCAACTGGAACCAGTCTTGCGGGTTGCTGCTGCCCAGAACATACTCATCCACCTCGGGGCGCCGAGCCTGCACAAAGCGCCCCAATGCCACCGCGGCCGCCGCACGAACATGGCGGGCCTCTTTCGGATCGCAGACAAGAGCAAGGCAGCGTTTCATCTCGGCCAACGGACGTGCGCAAGGCTCGGTGCTCCGATACAGCAGCGTAAGCAGCTCATCGCCAAAGAAGTTTCTCAACGGCACTGCAGGCAGTTCGGCTGCGCGACGTGCTTCGTCAAAAACGTCCTCCGAGGCATCAACATCTATAGCTTGCGCTAATGCACTCGTAAAGTCATTGTGATTCATGATGCACCTTTTTATTCATTTTCCGTTATGGATCGATACGGCAAACGGAACACACAACCCGTAACCAGCCAGCCTTGTCCTGCATTTCCCCACGGTGGCCACACCGCTCGCAGATCTGCAGGCTGGCGGTCGCCGCCAACTCGACAGCGTCCCGTAGTGCAGTAGCCATCTCATCGCTGACGCCATGGCGAGAGTAATAAAAACGCAAGCCGCCAAATTTCTCCTTGACCTGGAGAACCTCAATTGACGCACCAGGGGCTTCTTGCAAAATCGTGTCCAGACGCTCGCACAAGAGCGCCACGACTTGGCTCCAGCCGTCCCCCAACTCAAAACCCCAGTGCAACGGCCCCTTGGGAAACAGGCGTGGATAAGCGGCAGGCAAAGCGTTCAGACGAGCGCGGTCCTCGGTCATGATGTTCTCCGATGTAAAAATGAAAAAGGGATGGGACAGGCAACCGCTATCGGGTGGCCTGGAAAAGCGCTATGGAGGTGGTGTTCGCCAACTCAGAAAAATAGAAAGGCATTGCATGGAATACTCCATCACTGTTGATATTGGGCAAAGCCATTAATGAAAAAGCCCCGCTTGGAGCGAGGCTTCTTGACGATCTACCGAATAGATAAAAGCGTCAGGTCCTCGCGCGCATAAGCGCTCTCACCTTAGTAACGGTGGTCGTCATGGCATTAATCGAATTGCTCCAATGGCGATTCATGGGGTACCTCGAATTCCAATTAGGGGACGTCAAGAATAGTTTCTCAACGCATGGTTATAGACTATCAAGCAGCGGGAAGTGTGCGCAAGCGAAAATCCATAAAGACGACATATAAAAACAAGAGTCGTGGTTAAAATGAAACACGCAAGCAATTGAATTTATTGAGTTTTATCCCGTAAAGTCTCACCTTTAATCCCGTAAGCGCTCACCTTTGGCCGGTGATATTTGCTTATTAATGCATTGGCTTTCGGGAGCCATCAATAAAAGAAAGGATCGGGAAATACGCATGGACGCCACAAGCGAAGCAACCGAAACTGGTGGCATGAACACAACAACATATGAAAAAATCGAAGCCCTGCTTTCGCAGGCACGCGACATGACGCAGCGCACCCTGGGCAAGACGCCAGCGGCCATCGTGGCCTAAGTGTTCCGCCAGCTGTGCCTGGAGCGCGAGTACGCGCCACCGCAGCACGATAAGCCTGACTCGGTGCGACATTGCTGCGCCAGCGCGGCTAAAAAGTCGAGATGATGGACTGCTCATACCCCCCATCCGTGCCAATCTCCTCACCCGTCGTAGAATCGGGTGTTCTCACACAACGTTCATCTACAACAAGGGGATTCTTTATGAACTGGGAATTTCTATTGGGGCTTCTATTACCTGCCTATGGGGCTGGATATGTCTGGTTGATTAAATCCGCCAGAGAAGATTCTGTTATGTATTTTGCACTTGAGAAACACCTGGGGAGATTACTTCTGCTCCTGATTCCAACGTTAATAATTGGAATTTTTGCGATTTCCTATCTGGCAAATAAGGTATTGGATATCAGGGACACGACGGCGGCAATTTCTTTTATATGCCTCCTAATGCTCTTAGTCATAATCACAATATGGTCGTTTCCATTTTTTAAACGTATAACAGAACTCCCACCCAAAAGCACAAATAGGTGATACGGCCTGGAACTTGATCGCGACTTGCTACGGGCGGTTCTGCAGAAGCTTGTCGTTGTTCAACCCATCTAGGAGATCTTCTACACCCACTCAAGCCTGATGAGGCCATCGCGAATCACAATCCACACGGGAGGAATAATAGCTACTCAGCCGAATCCAGCTCAAAGCTATCGATCACTCCCAACTGACGCCGTGGCGCCTGAACAGCATATCAAAGAAAGACTTGACTCTTATGCCTGCGTCATGAGCTAAAAGCTCGACGCCTGCGAACCGATAAACTTCATAGCCGGCCAGCTTCAGTTCTCGGTCACCGGTCACTAGACGGGAATACTGATGCGGATCCGCACGGCCGCTCGTATCCGCGTAATGTTGAATACCATCGACCTCAAGCACAACTCGGCCGCCGCCCGGCAACAACATCAAGAAATCCATTCTGTGTGTAAGTAGCGCCTGTGCGCCCCGCTGACTCACCGTCTTCGGATCCCAGTGCAGCCAAACCTCCGGCAATAATGCCGGTAAACCGGGAATCGCCGTCTTGAATCCATGAAAGAAGTGCTCAAACAAGCTGCGCTGAGGCGGCGATGACGCCGGTAGACAATTTAGCAACCGCCTATACAATCCTCTTTTTGCACTATCGGGATCGATTTCTCCAGTGGTTTCCGACCACCAAAGCTGTAGATCGTTCCATCGCAGCCCATCTGAACCCAGCGGTCGATCAAAGACCAAAACATCGTCCGGATTTGAGACAATCTCTATATCGTTGTTCACCGCATCCCGAAGCCGAATATCAGGCTTTCCCAAGGAGGCAAAGATGAGATTCTTCGGCCTACCGCGCGTTGAGCGTAAGCTTACGAGTCCAAATACAGGATAGCCGCCATCCTCACCGAGTTGACGCAACTCGGCGCCACACCCAATAAGGACTTGGTTCATCGTTGACACGATGGCTTGCTGGGCCTCGAAGTCAATCTGCACATCGGCAGAGGTTAAACCCTCAAGAAACAGCCCAAAACGCCTGTCAGAGAGATCAAAGACCTCCAATTTTTCAAATAACTCTTCAATGTCGGCATCTTCCGGATTACGACAAAAGTGCCGATGAACATACTCAAGGATGCCTCCGGTTCGCCCGATAAAGACGTCTTCGAAGGGCTCAGGGATGATGAATACATCACGAAGTAATTGGGAGAAACTATCCCAATGACGAAATAAATTCAACTGCTGTAATGCACGGGCTAGTTCGCGCCTATTTCGTTTTGGGATTTCAGCGGCTAAGATATCAGCCCAGAGCAGGTCTTGTACTTGATTGCGCAAACGAGCAGGTAATCTACGTTGAGTGATTAGCCCCTGCGCAAAGGAGGGCACATCCCCATCTGGCAACCTATCAAAGCTCGAATACATCCGGCTGCGCTTATCACCGCCATCTTCCGGAACCCGGAGGCCCAACTGCATACAGAACTCCGGCAGAGTACTATTCGTGCAGCTGTCTTTCAGATCACCGATGAATGGCCGTAATAGGCCGCGTAAGGCAGAAATATCCATTTAACTTGTAGCGGCAGTGCAGTATCCAAGTGTTCAGTCCATTCTACAACCGATACTTAAATAAACGGCACTGGAGCAAGCTGAGCTTAACTTCAGAGTCGGAAGTAATATTGCACCTGCGGCTCGTGTACGCCTCTTCCACTTCTGACTCGGGGCCGTCATTTAGCCATCACGCGCCAACCAACATTGAACCTCGACCTTGGCACGCTCAATATGGTTACGCTCCACATACCCCTGCTTTTGTTGGGTCGGAAACTCACACAGCGCTTGAAATGCCAAACTTTGAATCAACTCGCTATCAAAGGTCTAATTCTCTCCCAAAAGATACCAACTAGCTACATGACCAGAATCTTCGATCACCACCCACAGTACTGAGCAGCCATCTCGCTCCGTGACAAGCAGCCCCAACTGTCTGAAACATAGCAGCCCCATTTGACCTTCGGCCATGGGCATGAACATCGTCTTGAACAAATCGGGCTGCGCCAACCATTCCTTAGCATAACGTCGCCAAAAGCGATCTTCGAAATCGGCAAGCACCTGAAATAACACCTGTACCTCATCCAGAGCCTGGATCAACGGAAAAAAGCACTCAGGTGCCTGATCTCGATTATCTGTCCATTCCAATAGTTCAATGGGACGGATATTTCTCGACGATCCGGGCGATCCTATAGCGCCTTCTTATATAGGCGTACTTGCGGCTTGAGTGGACCTACCCGAGAAGGTTTCTGTGCTTTTTTTCCGGCCAACGTACTTACTATCCAAATCGATAAACCGCCGCTTACGCTCTTCCATGAAGCTCATCGGTCGCACACCGAGATGGCCGGCATCGTGCTCAACCAGAGTAGTCGCCTCTGACTCTGTTGAATCACCAATATTTCCCGATTCCCTCTCTGCTTTAAACGTCTGGGGGTTCTGGGCTCGAGCACTGGAACAGGGCACACTTACATACACTTTGTAGTGCAGCTTGGAAAACGGAAACGGATGCGAGCAGCTTAGGATCCGTCGCACGATAAAGGTTTGGTTGGATTTTCCCCCATAAGGTATCCAACAAGAAATTTGATCCCCAGCCTGCGCCGTTGAGGCAAACGAAGCACCAAAGGTGAGTTTGCATTTTGCCGGAGGTATGACGTCAGCGCCTAACTCCTGTCCAACTACTTTCGAAAGGAAAACCTCGACGAAAGGCTAAGGTCATCGAGCCGCCAAATATAATTCAAAAAAAACCCATAACGGGGTTATTAGCCACGTTATGGGTTTCGGTACAACGACCTCGAATAAACTTCGAGCTCATAGGTTGGTGGAGCCGGCGGGAATTGAACCCGCGTCCGCAAATCCTCTACAGGTAGTTCTACATGTGTAGTCAGATTATTTTAATGTTTTAGCCATGGACTCATGCCGACTGACGGGCCCTTTCCTGGCGAGTCGCGTTCTGTTTAAGTGCTAACCCAGCGACCTGGCTAGCCCCGATTCTTTGTAAATGACGCTGCTGTAAGTTTTACCCTACCTAACCCAAAGACAAATTAGTGCAGCGGCTTACCGCAACTAAGCGGCTAAAGCGAAACGCGAATCGTTTGCGTTTGTAGTGTTCCAGTGGATTTACGAGCTTACTGGTGCTCGACATGCCCTACGCTGTTTCGCAATCCACGTCGAATCCGGATCGGCCCCAAACTCTGTGATTGGTGATACAACATGAATAAATCAATTTTGCTGCATTACTAGCTAGCTGTCCACTTACTAAGAAGTATAAACTATGGATCTCTATGGTTTGAACCATACTTTGCATAGTTCAAAAAAATGTTTAAATTCAATGGATATGTCCATATTTTGCTACAAGTATGGAGAATCTAGGGGGTAGATCGTTAGCGTTTGTAGTTTTCCAGTGGATTAACGAGCTTACTGGTGCTCGGCATGCCCTGCTCTGTTTCGCGACCCACGTCGAAGCCGGATCGACCCCAGGCTTATAAGTATACCTTATATTGCCTTCCACCCCAATCCCTAATACCGATAACACGACGCCAAGGCGGCTTGCGAGGTCGGTTTGGCGCCGGACAGCGGCAAATTGCCCTGCAGAATGCCGTTGAGGCGCAGCCGCGCCACGCCGCTGGAATGCGAAGCCAAGAGTCTGGGCAGCTCCGAGTCGCTCAAGTCGCCCAGCAGTAGCGTGGCGCCCGCGGTCGCCCGCAGCAACGGCAAGCTGACGACTGCCCCGCCAAAATCCAGGCTGAGGTTGATCGTCCCCGCCCGGGGCTTGGCCCTGACGGCCACGGCAACGACCGGAGTGCCGCCGTCGCACATGAGACTTACGCTTTTCACGGAGCCGGGGCCAGCCACCGTCGCAACCGGCGCATGGCCGGCCACAGGACGAAGCTGCCAGACATTCATGACACCGCCCTGGGCAACAATGGCCGCATCCGGGCCGTCGGCCCAAGCCATGCCGCCCGCAATGCCGAGCAAGGGTATTGCCAGCACAGCAACCAGCCTATGAGCGCATTTCATATACGGTTCCCCGCGCAAGCACTGCCTGATGTTCCGCGCACCGTGCGCAAACCTTGTCTCATCCCGCCCCACCCTTGCATTTAACGCCGGGCATTTCGTCCATGCACTCGGATTTTTGGTTTAGTCCCATGCTGTGCCGCTTGCACGGCTTGCCACCCTCAAAAAAGAGAACTCTTTTTGCCCTGGAGGCCCCAGGTTAAAAAAATGCCGCCGGACGGCTAAAGACTGTATGCGTGCTGACGTAAACCCTTCTGGTAGGGGTAAACCCTGATTCGAAAGGCTATTCACTCGTCTTCCGCAGGGCCGAACATTCAAGTTCAAACCACTCGCACACTCGCCTCGCCCACGGGCGCGGGTGTCCGCGCGGCGCGTATTCGTTATCGCTCGACTGCCCTTCTCAGACCAACCACTTCGTCAAACGGATCCATGGAGCCGTCGACTCCCCGTGCCCGCACGGAAAGACGGTTTTCCGAACTATCAGGACATGCAGCAATGAGCTTTCTCAAGAACATGAAAATCGGCAAACGGCTGGGCTACGGGTTTACCGTCATCCTTATCCTCTCCATGTCCATTACCGCGCTCGCCATCTGGCAGCTCCGGACCGTCGCCACCACCACCCGCCACCTGCTGGAATCGCCCCTGGCCAAGGAACGCCTGATTGCCGACTGGTATGTCAATCTCAGCAACGGCATCGTTCGGGCCATGGCCATCGCCAAAAGCTCGGATCCCTCGCTGGTCGAGTTTTTCGCTCCGGACGTCAAGAAGGCCACCGACGAATCGTCGGCCCTGAAGAAAAAGATCGAATCCCTGCTCGTTGCGGACGAGGAAAAAGTCCTGTTCAAGCGTATCGACCAGGAACGTGAGGTCTACCTGTCGTCGCGCAACAAGATGAACGCCCTGAAAGCGGCCGGCAAGCAGGAAGAGTCCAACCGGGTGTTCACCGAATCGTTCGTGCCCGGTGCACAGAAATACGCGGCGTCGGTGCGGGAATTCGTCGACATGCAGCGCCAGTACCTGGATATGACAGCCAAGAACACAAGCGCCGCCAACTACGCCAGCCAGAAGATCATAGCCATGATTGCCGCGATCGTGCTGCTGCTGGGGATAGTATTTGCATGGTGGATCACCACCAGCATCACGCGCCCGCTGCGCCGCGCCGTCGAAGCGACCAACCGCGTCGCGAAAGGCGACTTGACCGGACGCATCGAGGTCGACGCGCAGGACGAAACGGGACAACTGCTGCATGCCCTGAAGGCGATGAACAACAATCTGCTCAAGACCGTGGCGGAAGTGCGCGCCGGCACGCACAGCATCGCCACGGCGTCCAGCCAGATAGCGGCAGGCAACATCGATCTATCGTCGCGCACCGAAGAGCAGGCCAGCTCCCTGACCGAGACGGCATCGGCCATGGAGCAACTGACCAATACCGTCAAGCAAAACGCCGACAACGCCGAACAGGCCAACAAGCTGGCGGTATCCGCGTCGAGCATTGCCAGCAAGGGCGGCGACGTCGTGGCACAGGTCGTCGAAACCATGAACACCATCCACAGTTCCGCGAGCCAGATCGAAAACATCATCACCGTGATCGACGACATTGCGTTCCAGACCAATATCCTTGCCTTGAACGCGGCGGTCGAGGCGGCACGCGCGGGCGAGCAAGGCAAGGGCTTTGCCGTGGTGGCCAGCGAAGTGCGCAGCCTGGCTCAGCGTAGCGCGTCGGCGGCCAAGGACGTCAAAGCCCTGATCGACGCCTCGGTGGCCACGGTCAATACCGGCAGCTCACTGGCCGAACAGGCCGGCGCCACCATGCAGGAAGTCGTGGACAGCGTCAACCGTGTTACCGGCATCGTCGCCGAGATCACCGTGGCGAGCCAGGAACAAAGCGTGGGTATCGAACAGGTGAACCAGGCCATCGTCCAGATGGACCAGGTCACCCAGCAAAATGCGGCTCTGGTCGAGGAAGCCGCGGCAGCCACCGCCAGCCTGCAGGATCAGGCATCCAGCCTGACGCAGGCGGTCGCGGCCTTCAATGTCGGCGGAGACGTGCCGGCCGCCGAACCCTCCGCGCCTTCTCGCGCCCCCGCGGCGGCGCGGATTTCCGTAGCTTCTCGGACACCGGCGCCGGTTCGATCCCCCGCCCCGCGCCGGCTTGTCGCGGCTACCGCCCAGGCCGAGGACGATTGGCAGGAATTCTAAAAGCCCATCAACCAATGGAAAACTGGTGCACGGGCCTCGGCGGCAGCCCGGCAAGCCACGCCGATTTTCCATCACTTCTACGATTACAATGCGATGGGGCCGCGCTGTCCTGAATCGGGCCGGCGGCCGACCTTCCGCATAATTATGGAGATGTAAACATGGCGCTCAAGCTTCAAGTAGTCATATGCAGCACCCGCCCGGGCCGCGTCGGCCCGTCGGTCGCGAACTGGTTCAAGGATTTCGCCGCTAAGCACGAAAAATTCGACGTCAGCCTGGTCGACATCGCCGAATTCAACCTGCCCATCTACGACGAGCCCGTCCATCCCGTGCAGCGCAAGTACGAAAAAGAACACACCAAGAAATGGAGCGCCAGCGTGGCCGATGCCGACGCCTACGTGTTCGTCACGCCCGAATACAACTACGGCCCCCCTCCCTCCTTCGTCAACGCCCTGAACTACGTTTACAAGGAATGGAACTACAAGCCTTGCGGTTTCGTCAGCTACGGCGGCGTTTCGGGCGGCCTGCGCGCGGTGCAACTGGAAAAGCAACTGGTCACCACACTGAAGATGATGCCCATGGTCGAAGGCGTGGCCATCCCCATGGTCGCAACGCTGCTGGATGAAAACCGCAATTTCAAATCCAACGAACTCATCGACACCTCGGCCCAGACCTTGCTGAACGAATTGCACCGCTGGGCCGAGGCCCTGAAGGCAATGCGCTAGGCGCAATACAGCCAGACCAAGGCCAGCACACGAATCGCCGCTAACTTCCCGCGCCCGCGAGGCAAAGGAAATCAGCGGCGATTGCGTTGAAGGGCTAATTTCTAGACCCTTGGCCGCGGCCAATCAACTGGCTTTTGCGTCAGGCTTCAATGCCTCTTTCAAGGGAATGGTCGATTTGTGCGCCTTGCCGCGCAGGCAATAGTCTTCCAGCACCCGATAGTGCTCCACAAGCAAGGCCTGGGCCTGCTCTATCTGGCCGCTTTCGATAAGGCTCACGATCTCGGCGTGATCGGAACACAGGTGCTGCTGGTCGAAGCCGCCGTAATACTGCGACGTGATCAGCCTTTCCTGGGCCGTAAGCTTTCCGTGCACTTCGTCCAGGACGCGATTGTGCGCCATGCGAACCACCAGCACATGAAAATCGGGGGCCAAGCGAAACTCCAGGTCGGCATTGCCGTGCTGGTGCGCCTGCTTCTGGTTGTCGATATGCTGGCGTAAACGGGCTATGTCGAACGCCGTTATGCTCCTGCCCAGTTTTTCCAGCGCGGCGCACTCGACCATGGCCAGAACTTCGAAAGTCTCCCGGATTTCCAGATCGGTCATCTTGGTGATGGTGGCGCCGCGATTATGTTCGATGGTTACCAGCTTGTCTTGCGACAACCGGATGAGCGCTTGACGCACGGTCGTTCGGCCGACCCCGAAAATTTCCACCAGCTCCGCCTCATTGAGCTTGGTGCCCGGGATCAGGCGCTGTGCCAGTACGGCCTCGGTAATGGCGTCGACAATAAGCTGAGTGGGCGTGGGTAGCGACGGGTTGCTCATACATCCATCTTCAAAAATCAAATCATAACCTTCCTTGTTGTGAACTCACAAATTAGGTTGACTATCTTTATATATTGCATACAATACAATAAAAATGTTGTCATAATAATAATAACGCATGCAAAGGAGAGGTCATGGCAAGCACACCGCTTATCGCAGACAAAACGTATTTGCGCTATTTCTGGCACCCCGTCTGCACCCTTCAGGAATTCCATCGCGGCAGCTCCGGCGGGCTGCGCCCGCTGGGCGTCAAGCTTCTGGGGCAAGATATCGTTCTTGCCCGGCTCGATGGCAAGCTCGCCGCCATGCGCGACCAATGCGCCCACCGGCACGCCAAGCTGTCCATCGGACGCATCAAGCAAGCCAGCGAAGGCGATCGTCTGGAATGCCCCTACCATGGCTGGCAATACGACACCCGGGGAATCTGCCGCGCCATCCCGGCCTGTCCCGACCTGCCCATCCCCAAAAAGGCGCGCACCGACGCCTACGACTGCGAAATCCGCTACGACATCGTCTGGGTGCGCCTGGATCCCTCCTACGCCAGCGAAATCCCCGTATTCAGCGATTGGGAAGCCCCCGGGATGAAAGTCGCCGTCGTCGATTCCTACATATGGGAAACCTCGGCCGAACGCCGTTGGGAGAACTTCACCGACTTCTCCCACTTTGCCTTCGTGCACCCCGGCACGCTCTACGATCCCGCCTTTGCCCGCCCTCCCATTACCTGCATAGACAGGGTCGGCGGCGAGTTGCGCTTTTCCATCGAGCCTCCCAGAACAATGCTCGACCAGTTGCCCGAAAATTCCCCGCTGGGCGCATTCAACTATCGCTGCTCCATGCCCTACACCATCAATCTTGAAATCGCGCTGTACCGCAGGCCGGAACGCTTCGTGCTGTGGACCACCAGTTCACCCATCGACGACAGCCACTGCAGGAACTTCATGATCATTGCCAGAGCCGATGACGGTCTTCCCGACGAAGTGCATATCGATTTCCAGAAACGTGTGCTCATGGAGGATCAACCCATCATCGAATCCCAGGCCCCCCACGACCTTACGACCGACGAACTCTCGATGGCGACCGACAAGGTTTCGATTCAGTACCGTAAATGGCTGCGCGAGCTTTCCCTGGCCGCGTTGGCGGGAAAAAGCGAGTTCGAGACGGCGCTGTATACGGACGTCATCGAAACTACCCACGCCGCACAGACAACCGTGTGCCCATAGCCGCCACTTGGCCATGGGCCGCGCCGACAACCAGAACATCGATGGAGACGCCATGAAAAAAATGTTTCTTCTTGCCTGTGCCGGCCGGGGCATCCAGCCTTCCTCCCCGGCCCGGCCGGTCAGCGAAACAGAGTTGCCCATCGAAACTCAATTCCGTCTTGTCAAGGAAAGCGGACTCTGGGATTTCTTCGACCGCATTCCCACGGCTTCCGAGCTGGACGATTTCATCAAAGCCAGCGAAAAATACGAGATCCCCATTCTGTCCGGCAGTTGGACCTATCAGCTTGGAAGAGAAGAACCGCTCATCACCGAGAATCTTCAGCGGGCCAAGACGGTGGGTTCGCGCTATCACAATCTCATGGTGTGGGCCAGGCATGCCGACGGCCATCTGGTAACCAACGACGAAATCGTTGCGTCTTATCTGGATACCTACGAGCAAGCCGAAAAATTGGGAATTACCATCACCTACGAAGTCCACGCCGACATGTGGTCCGAGGACATGCGCCGCATAAACCAGGTGGCCCGAGCCGTACGCGGGCACGGCATTCCGTTCAATTTCTGCATGGACTACAGTCACTGCATACTCAAGATGGAAAACGAGATCGAGCAGGCCGTCTGCGGCATCCGCCACGACTCGGAAGCCATACGCCGGCTCGACCCCTTCAATGACGACAGTTTCTGCGACGACTGGCTGGCGCAGAACATGGTGCACTGGACTCAAGTGCGGCCCGTCGCGCCGAACGGCCCGCCCAACTGGCTCGCCACCGAAAGCGGCCCCTTCGAAGGCTTCGGCTACGGCCGGCCCGGCCGAAGCATCCAGTATCCATTTCGCCAGCCGACGGCCGGCGAATGGCTGGACACAGCCTGGCATGCACACAAACTCTCATGCACCAAGGAAGTGGTACGCAAGGTCATCGACGACTATTTAAGCAACCCCGACTCGGCCACCCGCATCATGACGATAGACAACATCAATTTGTCGGCATACGGATTAGGCTGGAAATACAACATGTACGAGGATAGCTGCGCAATCGCCCGCTACGTGCGGGAACTATACGCAGAACGCGCCGCCGTCTTCGAAGCAAGACAGCGTGCCGGCTCCGCCGCCTTCATCGACCAATACAGGCCGCGAGGCGAAACAGCCGGAACCCTGCCATCCATGTAAAAAGCCGGTTATCGCGGCACGCGCCGGATCACTCACGGTTTCACTCCACGAAGCAGCAGTTTTCGCAATCACAACCCAAAGGTGACGATATGGACAACGCAGTGCATCCGGTAGATGAACGCCTCCCCTTCCCAAGACTGCTGATGCTCGGCTTACAGCATGTATTGGCACTGTATGCGGGGGCAGTGACCGTGCCCCTCGTCCTGGCGGGAGCAATCGGGCTTTCCAAGGACGCCACGGCGGTACTCATCAGCGCCGATCTTTTTGCGGGCGGCATCGTTTCAATCATTCAATCGCTGGGCATCGGCATATTCGGTATCCGCTATCCCCTGATGATGGGCGTGACTTTCGTGGCAATCGGGCCCATGATAGCCATCGGCCTGAATCCGGAGCTGGGCTTGAACGGCATTTTCGGCTCCGTCATGGTCGCGGGCGTCATCGGCTTTCTGGTGGCGCCGCTGATGAGCCGGCTGGTTCGCTACTTTCCACCGGTGGTAACGGGCTCGGTCATTCTGGTCATCGGCGTATCTCTCATGGGTGTCGGCATCACCTACGCGGGCGGTGGCTACGGCGCCAAGGATTTCGGCGCCCCGTTATATATCGGCATCGCCTTCTTCGTCCTGCTTTGCATCATCCTGATCAGCCGCTACGGCAACGGACTGCTCAGCAATATTTCCGTGCTGCTGGGCATCGCCGCCGGATTCGTGCTGGCCGGCGTGCTCGGCATGGTGAGCTTTACCGGCCTGTCCCAAGCCCCGTGGTTTGCGCCGGTCATACCATTTCACTTCGGCATGCCAAAATTCGATTTGCTGGCGATTGTCTCCATGAGCCTGGTCATGATCGTGACCCTCATCGAATCCATGGGCGGCATTTTCGCCATGGGCGACATCATCGACAAAACCCCGACTCAAAACGATATCAAGCGCGGCTTGCGGGCCGATGGGCTGGGTGCGTTGATCGGAGGTATTTTCAACACCTTCCCCTACACCACGTTTTCGCAAAACATCGGCCTGGTCTATGTCAGCGGCATACGCAGCCGCTTCGTCTGTGTCATGGCGGGCGCCATCATGATATTGCTGGGACTGGTGCCCAAGCTGTCGGTGCTGGTGGCCTCGATCCCCGACTTCGTCCTCGGAGGCGCTACGGTCGTCATGTTCGGCATGGTCGCCGCCAACGGCGTACGCATTCTTCAGGATGTCGATTTCCGCAGCAACAGGCATAACGTCCTGATCGTCGCCGTCAGCCTCGGGATGGGCATGATACCCATGGTCTCGGATAAATTCTTCGCCAAATTCCCGACCGATATCGGCACGCTCCTGAACAGCGGCATCGCACTATGCGCCATCTCGGCGGTCGTCCTGAACTACCTCGCCAATGGAAGAGCCGGCAAAGACGAGGTGGATGCTATGATGCGCGAAAACGTAAAGGCGCCAATATGACAATCCCGGCGAAAACCCTGCTTATCCGCAATGCGGATGTCGTTGTCACCATGGACGAAACCCGGCGCGAAATCGCCCGGGGCTCGGTGTTCGTGCGCGGCAACGTCATCGAGCAGGTGGGACCGGCCAACGAGCTTCCGGGCGAGGCGGACGAGGTCATCGATGCCAGCGGCCATGTGGCGATACCCGGGCTGATCAACACCCACCACCACATGTACCAGACCCTCACCCGCGCCCTGCCCGGGGCGCAGGACGGCGAGCTGTTCCACTGGCTGACCAGCCTTTACCCGATCTGGGCGCGGCTGACCCCCGAAATGGTCAAGGTCTCGACGCAAACGGCCATGGCCGAGCTCATGCTGTCGGGCTGCACCGCCAGCAGCGACCACCTGTATATCTACCCCAACGGCTGCCGGCTCGATCACAGCATCGAAGCCGCCCGGGAAGCGGGCATGCGGTTTCACGCCGCACGCGGCTCCATGAGCGTCGGGCAGTCCCAAGGAGGGCTGCCCCCGGACAGTGTGGTGGAAAACGAAGACGCCATCCTCAAGGATACGCAGCGTCTCATCGAAACCTATCACGACGATCAACGCTACGCCATGCAGCGCATCGTGGTGGCGCCGTGCTCGCCGTTTTCGGTGTCGCGCGATTTGATGCGCGAGTCGGCCGCGCTGGCGCGCGGTTTCAATGTTTCGCTGCACACCCATTTGGCCGAGAACCTGAACGACGTGTCCTACAGCCGCGAGAAATTCAACATGACTCCGGCTCAATACGCGGAAGACTGCGGCTGGATCGGGCACGACGTGTGGCATGCGCATTGCGTGCAACTCGACGATGCGGGCATTGCGCTGTTCGGCCGCACCCGCACGGGTGTGGCGCATTGCCCGTGCTCCAACATGCGGCTGGCCTCGGGCATTGCCCCAGTGCGCAAAATGCTGGACGCCAACGTGCCCGTCGGCCTGGGCGTGGACGGATCGGCGTCCAACGATGCGGGGCACATGCTGGGCGAGGTGCGCCAGGCCATGCTGCTGCAGCGCGTGGCGCATTGGGACAGCACGGGGCCCGAAGCCATGACGGCCCGTCAAGCGTTGGAAGTCGCCACCTTGGGCGGCGCCAAGGTGCTGAACCGCGACGACATCGGCGCCCTGAAACCAGGCATGGCCGCCGACCTCGCGCTATTCGACACCCGGCAAATCGGCTACGCGGGCGCGCTGCACGATCCCGTCGCCGCCCTGGTGTTCTGCACCCCGTCCAATACCGCCTTCACCATCATCGATGGCCGCGTCGTCGTGCGCGACGGGCGGCTCACCACCCTGGATACCGGGCTGCTTGGCGAGCGGCACAACCGCCTGGCCCGCGAACTGGCGCAAGCGCAATAAGCCAAACCCGCCGCGATGCGCGCCGCGGCTCAGAACAGCCGCTCGACGTTGAGCAGGGTCAGCACGCCGATGACGGCGAAAATGGCGGCGGCAATCGTATGCACCAGCCGCATCGGGATGCGCGCGGCGAACCGGTTGCCCACGAACACGGCCGGAACGTCGGCAATCAGCATGCCCAGCGTCGTGCCCGCCACCACCGTGAAGGGCGCGACATAGGTGGCTGCCAGCGCCACCGTGGCTATCTGGGTCTTGTCGCCCATTTCAGCCAGGAAGAAGGTAATGAGCGTCGCGCCGAACACACCGAAGCGTTTGACCACATGCGCATCGTCGTCGTCCATTTTGTCGGGAATCAGAGTCCAGACGGCCATGGCCAAAAAGGACAGGCCCAGGACCCAGCGCAGGATTTCGGGGCTGACCACCGAGGTGATCCAGGTTCCCAGGGCTCCGGCCAGGCCATGATTGACCAGGGTGGCGGCCAGGATGCCGAGAATGATGGGTACGGGTTTCTTGAAACGGGCGGCAAGAATGAACGCCAGCAATTGCGTTTTGTCGCCGATTTCCGCAAGCGCGACGACACCTGTAGAAACGAGAAAAGCTTCCATGAGTGGGGATACCTGTTGTGCCGGCGGACGCGATTGACCATAAGGGCCCCGCCAGCGTCGGGCACCTTATGGTCAAAAGTCTTGCTAAGCACATGCGGCTTGCGCCGCGCCGCTTGCACCATGGGCTATGCCAAGTATGTTGATGCAAGCCGCCCCGTTGCGGGGCGAAGCTACTCCCTAATGACGGGCAGATTGTACAGGATGCGGCGCGTCATGTCGAAGCTCCCGGAAACGACGGCGAAGCGGGTCAGTATTCCAGCGAAGCCGAGAGCATGAAAGTGCGGGATTCGCCGAGCACCAGATAGCCGGCCCCTGGATAGCCGCCGGCCGACTCCCAGTAATTCTTGTTGGCGACGTTCAGCACGTTGGCCCGCAAGGTAAGCATATGTCCATCGAGCTCGGTCAGATAGCGCGCGCCCAGATCGAAGCGGGTCCAGGCGGGTATTTCCTGCGTATTGGCCGCGTCGGCGTACTGCGAGGACGTATGCACCATGCGGCCCGTCACGGTCAGGCCTGTCACTCCGGGTATATCCCATTCAACGCCCAGGTTCGCCATGAACCGGGGCGCGCCGATGGCGCGGTTGCCGTCGGTGGCGCCTCCCGCCGTATCGACCTGCTTGGCGTCGAGCAGCGTGGCGCCGCCCAGCAGCCTGACACCCGGCATGGGCTCGCCGTAAAAGGTCAGCTCGGCGCCCTGGTTGCGCTGCTTGCCGTTGGGGCCGTACAGGGCGGTAGCCGGGTCGATATACGCCGTGGGCATGTCCATGGTGAACAGGGCCAGGCTGCCGCCCAGCTTCCCGCTGTCGTACTTGACTCCGATTTCCTTCTGCTTGGTTCGCACCGCGTTGAAGGTTTGACCCGGATTGACGGGCGTGGGGGTGCCGAATGTCGGCGCCGGATCGATCTGGCTCATGCCTTCGATGTAATTGGCATAAAGCGAGATTTCCTTGGTCGCCTTGTAGACCACGCCCGCCACCGGCGTTGTGCTGCTGGTGCTGTTTTCCGGCTGATTCTCAACGCCCGTGTTGTAGTCGTAGGACTGGTTCTTGATGCGCTGGTGGCGCAGGCCCAGC
>CALMPB010000377.1 GCA_937871985.1 uncultured Burkholderiaceae bacterium | reverse complement strand
TTGTCCATCGTCATAAATGAGGGTGCGTCGGGCAGCATGCTTGCAGCCTGTTCTCGGGCATCACCCAGAGCCTGTGACGGTCCCGAAAATTTTTCGGGACCGTCACTTCCCGGTTGATATTCGGAGCTGAACTGCGTTGAAGCCTTCCGGCGGGCAGCGTCTTCGCGAATCAATTCGCGGATCTCGCGGTAGAGCGTCGCATTCTCGAGTTGTGTGAGGGGCTTATGCAGCACGTTCTCGTCCTGCTCAGCAAGTAGGTGCGCAAGCTTTCCCGAGATCCCGGATCTCACCCACACCTTCACCGTTGACCAGCCGAGCTTCTTGATCGCGGCGAGCCTGCGCGCACCACACAGTAGCGTGCCATCGAGGGTGATGGTAATCGGCTGGAGCAGCCCGCATCTTTTGATGGATTCTGCGAGTGAGTCGATGTCGCCAAGCTCAGCGCGGTGCCTGATCCCGACCATGATCGTGTCTACCGATCGGTCGAGTTCGATACCGCCCTGGTCGCCGCTCATGATTGCTCACCTGCCCTGCTTTGGGGCGTTCATCGCGATCGAGAGCACGAGATCGTCGTCTCGAAGGATTGAACGGAGCGGTTCGCCAACGACAAGGCGAAGCAAGACTCCGCGACCAGCGGGCGTTGCGCAGAGTGCGGGGCTCGGGTTGCCGAGCAGAGCACGCAAGAGAGCAGTCCACGAAGTGCGTGGGAGATCAAGAAATGCGAGCGCGTGGCGATCTCGACGCAGCGACTCGTACGCCGTTGAACGATTACCGAGCCTCGCCAGAGCCTCACACACATATTCGGTTGCATGGAGCGCCACGTCCTCTGGCCAGCCGAGACCGGTCAGCATCGATACGCACTCGACAACAGCCTGCGTAGCAGTCTGCTCTGGGTCGTCGAACACGCCAACTTCAGATTCGTCGTCGATGCTGAAGTCTTCCTCGAAATGGAAGGCAGGGTGATAGTCACTGAGCGGTGTCTCACGATCGGAGATCCTCTCAGGATCGTGCAACTGCGAGATATGCGGGCGGCGAGCCTTGTTTGTCGAGCACAGTAGACCTTGGCCGCGTTCCTCAGCGATGCACGTAATCTGCACACCACGAGTGACGACTGCCCAGGGATCGTTGGCTTGCCGGGTGGATCGAAGCCGCATCACATCGAATGCGGCGCTTGCAGCCTCCCACGGGTCGAGACCGTGTCGTCTGGCGAGAGCAGCGTACTTGTCAGCTGCAAAGCCCATCAGGTCGGCGGCGACTGGATCGTGTTGCCAGGCACCTGCGCCTTGCTGATGCAGCCGATTGAGCACCCGGCGTAAACCTTCGCTGCTCACGTAGTTCTCGGGCGCTGCGTTTCGGGTTTTTGTAGTCATTGTGGGGAACCTCCTGGAAGACAGGTGCGCACCGGTTCCCACGAATCGCTTCACCGTGTTCGTACGCATCATCAGCCTCCATGCCCGCTGCCGATCAGCGCATGCCGACAGCGCTTCGTTCGACACCGCGATCCGTGCCGCCTCGACCGAATGCCGACAGTGGTGGGAGCCTGCGAGCATGATCACCGACTGCGTGCATCCGCTCTGTTGTTGCGGTGCGGGCGCGACGTGCAAGCTCTCGCTGGAAGTCGATCCCGGCTCCTGCGACACGTGATCCGCCACGGACCATGAGATCGGTGGGACGCACCCACTCAACCCCACGAGCACGAACCGCGGCAGGGTCGATCGACAGTCCACTGCGGTGTCGGATCGACGCGGCTTCTATAGCGTCGGGGTTGCCATCGATCCCGGCGACATCGCCGACAGTGGTTCGGGCGTATTCTTTGACATTCATGATTGCTCCTCAAGTGATTCGGTGTTGGCCAGTAGGTGAACCTCGCTTCCCGTCGGCGGCAGTTCATCCGTGGTGAGCCAGCGGCCAACGGTTGTCGGGTGTACGTCGAGTTCGCGGGCAATCTGCTTATTTGTCCATCCGAAGCCGTGCAGTGCCGAAGCGAGATCTCGTCGATCCGGCGGCATCGCCTCCTCGTCATCGTCCTCTTGGCTCGACGAATCGGCTGACATGGCGATGTTTGTTCGGGTGAGGATCACTGTGAGGTGCGTGATCGCGAGCAGTACGACCGGTGGTACTGCTGCGACGGCCCCGGCGAGGATACTCGGAACGTCGGCGTCGGCTGCGATTACTGCGTGGATCGCGTTCGCGGTGACCGATACGGTCGCACCACCGGTGAGGAGCGCCCATGGGTACCAGGCGGCGCGATTGCCAGCGAGGGCGACAACGGCAACCGTTGCGACGACGATGATGCCATCGACGATGAGCGGCCACGCCCAAGCCTGACCGCCACCGATCCCTGATCGCAGCGCGAGATCTGCGAGAGAGGTGAACGACAACCAGAAAGCACCCACGGCGATGAATACCGTGCCGCTGACTGCTGTGCGTGCCGCCCAGCGGTGACCATTCTGTGACGTGCTCATGACAGCACCCGTGCCTGCGCCGTGCTCGGCGGCGGCCGATCTGGTGTTGAAGGAGTCGCCGATGCTGGTCCTCCTGCGGGTGCGCCGTGAACAGTTCGGTATGCGGAGCGTACGGTCGTTGCGACCTCCCGCTCGGTGAGCCCGGCATTACTCCCAGCGGTCGTAAGTGCGTCAAGCGCAGTACCCTGTGCGATGTCGGTTTCGGCCATCTTGCAGGCAGCCCAGAACAGCCCATGGTTGCGCTCGCCCTCCTGCAGACGTGACACCCATGCAGCGAGCCGCTCGACATCCATTGGTCGATCAGTTGAGAACACTCGACGAGGGTTGTCGGGCTTCGGTTCAAGAAACGCGCGCAGCCGATCGACATCGAGAGTGTTCGTGAACCCGCTGTTGACTTGCTCCACGGTGTAGTACTCCAACTGGTCTCTGATCAACCGAGCAGACGGCGGCACGATGATGTAGCCGCCGTCGCCGCGAAAGTCGATGCCCGCGCCCGCTGACTGCCACGAGCGTTGCTCGGCAGCTCGGTCCGCGGGGTAATACAGGTGCATGCCCCCGGATGGTGTGCGAGCCATCAGTTCCCACCCTGTGAGCAGACCTGCTCGTTTCGCCCGAGTTGCTGCCTCATACCCGTTGACCCGACCATGCACATCGACATCGAGCACGACAACACCTGATGCCTGGCCAGTGGGCACCGCGAGTGAGGCGCTCGGAACCGTCGACCACCATGCTTCGACCTGCCAGGCATCGGTTGTTGCGTCGTGGAAGCCGTGGCGAGTGACTGGCCGTTTCGAGTTTGACCAGACCGGAAACACCGGCACACCGAACGACGCGAGCTTGCTCGCCACCTCAAGAGTGCTCACGCTCGCGGGCATCTGTGACAGCACGGCGGCGCAAGAACTCAACTGCTCGCTCATGACAGGCTCCTCGGTGATGTGACAGCCGGTTCTCGCCGAGACATAGCACCCGACGAGCGCGTGAGACGATGCTCAGCAGCTGACCGCTCTGCCCCCGGGCTACGTCGCTTCGGGGCATCCCGTTCGAGGCCGGGAGGGGTGCCATTGCCGAGCTGCTCGGTATCGAGCTGATCGAGAATCTTCATCGCCGTTGCTCGCACCCGGTCTCCGGTCGCCTTAACGATTTCGGCGGGTTCTTTACCGTCCACATTTGCTGCCCAGCTCGCGACGTACGGGATCGAATAGATGCTCGTGTCCATGCCGTGTGCTGCACCGATCATCAGTGCCACCGATTCAGCCTCAACCTCGCCGATGCCGCGGTGCAGGCGAACGTCTACACTTTCGGGGTCGTGCATGAGCACATGCCCCAACTCGTGCGCGAGGGTCTTGACCCGGGCGGCATCATCCATATCCGCGCGGACGAACACGGTGCGGTCGCTGTAGTTCGTCACTCCGTTCGCACCATGAATTGACGATGCATCCGGTGCATCGCCCAGCGAGAACCCTGCCGCTTCAATCTGTGCAGCGAGGCCTGCCCAAAGACCCTTGGGTGCTTCGCCTTCGAGCATCTTCGGTGGCGGCGTTTCAGGGAGCGGATCGCCAGCAGTTTGCGAGGCGTCCCACACGTAGGCGGGGCGCACGCCGATCATCTTCGACCGCACCACCTCGCCGGGGCGCGGCTTCTCGAACTTCTGCAGCCTGCGCCACGAATCCGCATCCGCAGGGGTTGCTGAAGCGAAGCGACCAGTCACCGGGGCGAGGATCTGATACCCGGGTTGCCCTTTCTGTACTTGGCGGCCGAGATCCTGCCACTGCTTGTACCCGGCGACATACGACGGGACTGGGTCAGGCACCAGACCGAGTTCGTAGGCCGCCTGATGCTGTGCCCAGATCAGCAGCGTGTTGTTGAATGAGCGGCTGCGGAAGTTCGCAGCGAACGTGAGCGCTCGTTTCCAATCCTCACCTGACACGAGTTGTTCCACCGCGCCAGCGAGTTTCTCGTGCAACTCGTCGAGCTTCGCGTCTCGCGCTGCTTTCCGATCCTCAATCGTGGCCATCGCCCGGCCTCCTCTCCGATGCGCCACCGGGTGAGCCCGGTGGCATTGCGTCTAAGAGGTGGGCGGAGCAGACCCAGCGAATGGGCCGGTGGTCGGTTTTTGGCATGGGGGTATCGCATGGTGCACCTCCTCTGTGCAGAGATTGGTTCATGCCCCACGTCATTTGTTGGGCATGCCCAAATATTGTTGGACTTACCGTTCTAGCACTTTGATTGAGCATGCGCAATACTTGTTTTGTGCATACTCAAGGCGTATCGTTAGTCATGCCCAACGCTCTGCAAGGGGGCGGCAACATCTGCACACCTGGCCCGCCACAAGGGAAAGGAGAGTCGGTCACATGGCTGAGAACGAACGCACAGCAGCAGCCGAGGTCCTGGAGAAGCGACTGCGTCTACTCATGGATGTGAAACATGCCGAGGACGGCGAAGAACCGTCATACTCGCAAATCGCTGCGTTCTTGAAAGAGCGCGACATCAACCTTTCCAGGTCACGTTGGACATACATGATCAACGGCCATCGCGAGGTGCAAGAGCCAAAGCTGTTCGCAGGGCTGGCCGAGTATTTCGATGTCGATGTCGACTTTCTCACGGGCGCATCAGACATCTCAAGCTCTGAGAAGGTCAACGCGCAGCTTGATCTCGTGCGTTCTATGCGTGCAGCGAAGGTGAAGTCATATGCCGCACGTACCCTCGGCGATCTCTCGCCCGAGGCTCTTCAAGCCATCAGTGAATTTCTGGATAGTGAAGTGAAATGAGTGTAAGCGAGCAACGAAGGCGTCAACCGTACTAACACTGACACCGGGATGCTTTCGCGAGGAAGGTGAGCACACCGTGAACATCGAACAGACCGTCTCCCAGGCCTTCGATGGTCTCGGTCTGGGCAATCGCTTCAGCTACGACGAACTCCTAACCACACTTGAACATCAACGTGGCCGCAAGATCCACCTCAAAGAACTCTCCACACTCACCGAGCACGGAGGTCTCTGCGCGCTTCTCCTTGCTGCGGAACACGGCGACCTGATCCTGCTCATCCACACCGACTCAGAACTGCACCGGCAGCAGTTCGTGCTGCACGAATTTGCCCACCTCATCCTCGGCCACTGTGATGACGAAAGTCGCGAGCTGAACAGAGAAGAACTCGACGCCCTGCTCCCAGATATTCCAACGGATGTAAGGGTGAGATTCTTCGCTCGCACAGACATCGACTCAACCGACGAAATCAGTGCAGAACACCTCGCGGATCGTCTTGCTGCAGCAATTCGAAATTCGGCATTCAAAGACTCCAGCTACGGCGAGGTCTTCGGATGACTCAAGCAATAGTTGCCCTGTTGATGTGGATGCTGGTGCTCAGCCTCCTCACGCTCCGCCGAGGCCGCACCGACCACAGCATCACCTACGCCGCTATCTTGATCGCTGTTGCGATGACCTTGAACATCGACGATGTCTACCTCTGGATCGATCCGTTGCTCGGCGATACGAACCTCGCAACGCTGATCTCAGACGGGCTGCTCATGACTGGTCTCTTCTTCCTCGGGCGCGGCGTCATGCACGCAGGCCAATACCGTCCGGGGCTCGTGAGATTCACAGTGGGGGTGCCTGCACTCATCGTGGCCCTCGCTGCAATCATCACGCTGTTCTTCTTCATCAACAGAGGCGACACAACCACCACATTCATGATGGACCTGGGCGCTCAGCCCGTGGCCGCGATCTACTCGATCGTCTCTTTCGCCTACTGTGGAATCGTGCTCACTGCGATGCTCGTACTCGCTATTAGACAATGCACAAGCGACACCGGCATCCCGCGAATCCCAGCTGCACTTCTCGCTTTGGGGTCAGCCTGCGGCGTAGCACTGTGCATCGTGGTGCTCATCATGGATGTTTCCCACGTTGCTGGCGCAATCGACCTCATGAACGCCGCGGCGCTCGGTTACAACCCGCTCACGGTGCTCACCTTCGTGTTCCTGTGCATGGGCTTCGCAGGTCAACCCGCACTGAGATTCATAAAGAACCGTCTTCGTCGCGTGAAAACCGATGTGCTCATCGCGCAGCTTGAACCGATCTGGTTCCAAGCGTTGCGGAAACATCCCGGGCTCAGTGGCGCGCTCCCTGAGACCTCTCGTTTCGATGACCCAGAGGCACGGCTCCACCGTCAAATCGTCGAAATCAGGGACGCCATGCTCGATCCCGAGGCGCAACTTGACGTCTCTGAATCAGAGATCGCGCTTCTCGAACGAGCTGAGCAGCACCTGCTCGGCGATGCCCCCACTGCTGCGCCGGGCAAAGCCAGGAAGAACGAGATACGAGCCGAAGAGAGTGCTTCATGAAACGCATTCTGACCATCCTCGGGTTGCTGGCCTCTGCTGGCACCTTGATCAGCGCTGCGACTGGTTGGGTCATTGCTCGACGCCTCACTGCACCAGTGGGACCACGATCATTCAATCTCACGATCTGCAGAGTTGAAGACGGCGGCGACCAACTTAAGGTCGTGCTTGATCGCACACCCAGCACCACAGCGGCAGGTATCTACAATCTCTGGTTTGAGCAGGGTGGTTGGGTGCAGCTTGGTGTCGAGATCGAGGATCGCGGGCGGGGCCTCATCGCTCGAACCGTGACTGGCATCTCTAAAGGCCTGAACCCAAAACTGGGTGATCGAGTTTCATGGAGCGGCGTCTACTACGCAACGCCGGCGGATGCCGGGCTTGACCATAAGGACATCGTCATCAAGACGCCGGCCGGCGACGCACCAGCCTGGCGAATCAACGGCAACACGACCACCTGGGCGATCCACATTCATGGGCTCGGCAGCCCCCGAGCAGGGACCCTTCGCGGGGTTCAAGTCGCGACCGAACTCGGCTATACCTCACTCGTTGTCAGCTACCGTAACGATGGAGAAGGCCCCCAAGTCGGCAACGGACACTCAACACTCGGCGCAACCGAAGCCAACGACGTAGATGAGGCAATCGGCTACGCAATACGACGAGGGGCGGAGGGAATAGTGCTCTTCGGTTGGTCGATGGGAGCAGCAATCGCGCTACAACTCGCTGACCGCCCCGAGTACCGCGGATTGATCGTCGGCCTCGTGCTCGATTCACCCGTCCTCGACTGGACAGAGGTGATCGAAGTGAACTGCAATCGATCAGGGCTGCCATCAAGCGCTGGCAAGCTCACTATTCCGTGGCTAACAACGTCGGGGTTGGCTCAGCTCGCTGGGCTGCCCTCGGCGATTCCTCTGTACGAGATGAACTGGATCGAGCGAGCCCATGAGCTGACCGTCCCGATGTTGATGCTGCATGGGAGGTGGGATGACTCGGTGCCGATCACAGATGCGCGCGACCTGCGCCTGCAGCGCCCAGACTTGGTGATGGTAAAAGAATTCGAATCTGGTCACACACTCAACTGGAACAGTGACCCAAGTAAGTGGTCATCGGCAGTCGCTCAGTTCCTCAAATCTTCAAACGGATCAATGAGCGACTGAATCCCGTGATCGCGGCAAATGAATGCGATTCGGATGCCACTGTCGGTTGCCATGTGGTCAGGATCACAATCGCCACCGCACTGATCACACGTGCGGTACCCGTAGTCGGTCGGCACACGAATGGGTGCGCCTTGGAACGAGCCGATCTCTTCAAACTCCATGTCGGCAGTCTACTTCTCACTTTTTGGCCATGCCTTGAGTGGATGTTCACGCCGAGAAACCCTAATAAACCCGGTTACCACCGATAGAATCGGGGCAGAAGTGTGAACTAGCTATGAGGGAGGGTCAACGATGGCTGAGCCGTGGTTGTCTGCCGACGACATCGCAACCCATCTCGGCGTCACCAAAGACACCGTCTACACCTGGATTGCCGACAAGGGCATGCCAGCACACAAGATCGGACGACTTTGGAAGTTTCAAACCACGGAGGTCGACGAGTGGGTCCGCCACGGTGGCGCTGCCGCCTCAGATGCTGGAGGTACCGCCTGATGAAGATTTCGATGTCGGTGGTTGGTGCTGAGATAGACCTCATGAGGAGAGACAGCACATGGTAAGGCTAAATCTCAAAGCAGTGGAGGACCGAGTCGCGCCCCTGGCTGGGCGCGACTCGTACAATCGCGAGTTCATTTTTGATCTGCTACTCGCCTATGGCAAGCCGCAGGGCAACGTGACTCGACTTCGCAATGGTTCCCTCAGCGTTGCGGTTGACCCCTCGACAGAGGTTGCCCAGAAGAACGTCGTCTACTTCAAAGAGACGACCAGTGATCCGCTGGCGGTGCTTGATGATCTGAAAACCTCACCCGCGGTAGTTCGATACAACACGCGCTTCGTTATTGTGACCGACTTCGACGAGCTTGTCGCCACCGATACAAAGACGAGCGAGACCATCGGGTTCCCGATTGCCGAAATCGACCAGCACTTCACATTCTTCCTTCCGTGGGCCGGGATGGAGAAGGCGCAGTATGTCGCCGAAACACATGCCGATGTCAAGGCGGCGGAACGCATGGGCAAGCTGTTCGATGAGCTGCTACATGCCAACCCAGGCCTGCTTGACGCATCGAGTGGACGCCACGCGCTCAACATCTTCTTCACTCGGCTCTTGTTCTGCTTTTTCGCCGAAGACACCGACATCTTCGAACCGAACCAGTTCACAAACGCTGTCGGCTCCCACACTCAAGCCGACGGCTCCGACGTCGCCGCCTTCCTGACTGATCTCTTCACGGCTCTCGACACGCAGCGAGCTGAAGACAAGCCCAGCCATCTGGCGGCGTTCCCGTACGTCAACGGAAGACTCTTCACGATGTCGGCCGACCAAGTAGTGCCGAACTTTACGAAGAAGGCCCGCGAGTACCTCATCGAGTCCGGGACGCTCATCTGGCGCGAGATCAATCCCGACATTTTCGGGTCGATGTTCCAGGCCATCGTGACGCCGGGAACTCGCTCTGACCTCGGGCAGCACTACACGTCAGTGCCCAATATCCTCAAGACGATCGAACCGCTTTTCCTCGATGACTTGAAGGCTTCATTTGACGCCGGGTACGACTCGGTCAAGAAGCTCGAAGCTCTGCTCACGCGTATCAGCGAGATCAAGGTGTTTGACCCAGCTTGTGGCTCTGGCAATTTTCTCGTCATCGCCTACAAGGAACTGCGAAGGCTGGAACACGCGATCCTGGAGCGCTTGACCGAGCTGGACGCCAGGTACCAGGTGCTCTATGCCGAATCGAAGATCAACATCGAGAACTTCTTCGGAATTGAGATAGACGACTTCGCGGTCGAGGTCGCGATCCTCTCACTCTGGATCGCCAAGCACCAGATGAACGCCGAGTTCAAAGAGAAGTTCAACCTCGCTATCCCTCTGATCCCTTTGAAGGAGACCGGGCAAGTTCAACAGGGCAACGCAGCGCGAGTTGACTGGAACAAGGTCTGCCCTAACGACGGCGGCGAGATCTATCTGATTGGTAACCCGCCCTATAAGGGTGGTAAGGCTCAGGGCAAACAGATGAAGGCCGACTACCCATACGTATTCGGGAGCCGATCGTACTCGAAAGACCTTGACTACATTGCGCTCTGGTTCGTAAAGGGCGCCGACTACATCGAGGGCACGCAAGCTGAGCTAGCCTTCGTCACAACCAACTCGGTCTCGCAAGGAGAGCATGTTGGCCTGATGTTTCCAATGATTTTCGCCAAGGGTATAGAGATCGGCTATGCATACACGTCATTCAAGTGGGAAAACAACGCGAAACACAACGCGGGCGTGACGGTCGCTGTCATCAATTTGCGAGCGAAGAGCACCAACCCCAAATACATCTTTACTGACGGTCTGCAAGTTGAGGCAAAGAACATAAACGGGTACCTTGCCGATGCGCCGTCGGTCTTTGTATACCGTAGGTCTCATGTTCTCAGCCCGCAACTGCCGAAGATGGTACTAGGTTCAATGCCGAAGGACGGCGGCTATCTGATCGTAGACGAGCTAGAACACCGCCTCATGCTCGCGCAGGATCCGGGTGCTGCGCTCTATCTAAAACGGTATGTTGGCTCAGCAGAGTTTATCAATGACATTCAGAGATACTGCATCTGGGTTCCAGATTCGAAACTTGCAGATGCTCGCTCTGTGTCGCCAATCGCTGCAAGACTGAAACAGGTCACTTCGTGGCGTGATAGCCGTGAAGAGTCGGGGGTTCGCGCATTCGCCGCATTCCCAAACCGGTTCAAGCAGAACGCGTACAAAGCGACAGAGTCAGTGGTAGTCCCACGTGTATCTTCTGAACGGCGTGACTATGTGCCGATTGGATATCTTGACGAAGGAAGTGTTATTTCTGACGCAGCGAATGCTGTCTACGATGCTGAGCCCTGGATTTTTTCGCTGCTTACCTCGCGCATTCACATGGCCTGGCTGGCCGCCGTCGGCGGTCGAATGAAGACGGACTACAGATACGGCGCGTTCATTGTCTACAACAATTTTCCGGTGCCGCCGCTATCTAACTCTCAACAGGAACGGCTGACCTCCGCCGCTCTCAGAGTGTTGGATATTCGCGAATACCACTGCGAGCTGACCCTTGCCGACCTTTACGATCCGGACAAGATGCCCGATGATCTACGGGCTGCGCACGCGGAGGTCGACGCGCTTGTTGACTCGATCTACTCGAAGCGTGGCTACGAGACAGACGAGCAGCGGCTCGCTGACCTCTTTGCGATGTACGAGCGCATGACTGCTGAGGCAGCTACCAAGCTCCTGGCGAAGAAGACCAGGAGCGCGAAGAAGTGAGCGAGATCAAGAAGCCGTTGAACATTGTCGATGTGACCTACGCGCGCACCGGCGCATCCGTAAACACCGATGCGATGGGCATGCGTGAGATGCAGCAGCGAGTGTTCGCGAAGCGCGACGCCCAGCACCTGCTCGTCAAAGCACCGCCTGCCTCGGGCAAGTCCCGAGCACTGATGTTCGTGGCACTCGACAAGCTTTTCAACCAGGGACGCAAGAAGGTGATCGTCGCCGTCCCCGAACGCTCGATCGGTGCGTCCTTCGCCTCAACCAACCTCACGAAGTTCGGGTTCTTCGCCGACTGGGAGATCCTAGACAAGCACAACCTCTGCGACCCAGGCTCCTCGCAGGGCAAAGTCGGCGCATTCATCGACTTCCTGAATGATTCGGCGGCCACAACATTGGTCTGCACTCACGCCACCCTACGATTCGCGTTCGAGAAGCTCGCACCAGAAGCGTTCAACGGTACGGTGCTCGCGATCGACGAGTTCCACCACGTTTCAGCGGACACCGAATCAAGCCGACTCGGTGCACTGCTGCGCGACGTCATGAACGGTTCCGACGTTCACATCGTCGCGATGACCGGCTCCTACTTCCGCGGTGACTCCGTCCCAGTGCTGTCAGCGGAGGACGAAGCGAAGTTCACGCCGGTCACGTTCAACTACTATGACCAACTCAACGGCTACGAGCATCTGCACTCGCTCGGCATCGGTCACCACTTCTATCAGGGTCGCTACACCGAAGCGATCGGAGAGGTCTTCGACCTCGACAAGAAGACAATCATCCACATCCCCAACGTGAACTCGGGTGAGTCGACAAAAGATAAGATCGAAGAAGTCGGATTCATCATCGACTCCATCGGCCATGTCGACCACACCGAGCCGGACACTGGCGTCATTGTGATCCGCCGTAACGACAACGGAGAGCTGATCCGCGTTGCTGATCTCGTAGATGACACAGATCAGGCCGCGCGCGCTGAAACACTGCACTATCTCTCAACGGTCGCATCCAAAGACCGCGACACCATCGACGTGATCATCGCTCTGGGCATGGCGAAGGAAGGTTTCGACTGGCCATTTGCCGAGCACGCGCTCACCGTCGGCTATCGTGCGTCACTGACCGAGGTCATTCAGATCATCGGCCGCGTTACCCGCGACAGCCCCGGCAAAGATCACGCACAGTTCACCAACCTGATCGCTGAACCCGACGCGTCGCAAAGCGAGGTGAAGGTTTCGGTGAACAACATGCTGAAGGCCATCACAGCCTCCCTCCTCATGGAACAGGTGCTCGCGCAGAACTTCACCTTCAAGACCAAGCGGACAGGTGAAGACTCAGCGACCGCGCCCGGTGTCATCAAGATCAAGGGATTCAAAGAGCCATCGTCTGAGCGTGTGAAGCAGATCGTTGAGACCGACTTGAACGATCTCAAGGCTACGATCCTGCAAGACGACACGTTCGCGAAGGCCGCAGCGGGCTCAGTTGATCCCGAAACCACCAACAAGGTGCTGATCCCGAAGATCATTCGCGAGCGCTACCCGGATCTCAATGAGACCCAGGTCGAAGAGTTGCGTCAGCAAGTCGTTGTTGACTCGGTGATCAAGAACGGTGAGGTGCGCGAGGTCGGCGACAAGCGATTCATCAAGATGAGTGAAAAGTTCGTCAACATCGACGACATCAACATCAATCTCATCGACTCGGTCAACCCGTTCCAGCGTGCCTTCGAAGTGCTGTCGAAGTCGGTCACACCGAGTGTGCTGCGCATCATCCAGGACTCGATCACCGCGACCCGCGTTGAGGTGACCGAGGAAGAAGCATTGGCTGCGTGGCCGAGGATTCAGCAGTGGGCGAAGCTCAACGGTCGACCGAACGTGAGATCTGAAGACCCCACTGAGAAGCGGTACGCCGAGATCCTGCTCTTTCTGCAGCGTCAGAAGCAGCAGCGTGCCACGGAAGCGCGTGCAGCTGCGACAGCCGAGGGCGGTGACGCATGAGCGATTCATCGAGCTTAGGGCCAGCCGACTTCATCACGCCGACCAGCATTGAGGCGATTCTCGACTCGGACATCGACGGGTTGCTCGATGCTCCTGAGAAGCCGAAGAAGGTCACATCCTCGGATCGTCTTGAGCGCGCGTTCCTGGAGATCGTGGAATTCCGTCGTGCGCATGATCGACTGCCCAGCTCTCAGACACGGGAGATCGCAGAGCGAAAGCTCGGTGCCCGGCTCGATGGCATCCTTGCAAACGACGACAAGATCACGGCACTGAAGCATCTTGACGACGAGTTTGGCTTGCTGGAAACACCGGCTGCGCCTGAGTCTCTCGATGACCTCCTCGAAAGTGATGATCTCGACCTGCTCGGTGATGAGTCTGGAATCCTCGATGTCTCGGACCTGCCGGTGCGTCGGCAACAGTTTGACAGCGGAGAAGCTGCTCGAAGGCGTCCTGCCGATGATTTCGAGACGTTTGCACCGCTGTTCGAGCATAAGCACCAGGAACTTCGCGACGGCGTCAGCAAGTTACATCCGTATCCCGGTATGGGAAGCATCGTTCCTGGCGCGTTCTTCGTGCTCAACGGTGTGATGCTGTTTGTGGCAGAGGTCGGAGAGACCGAGTACAAGAAGTCAACGGTTCGCGAGAACAAGCGTGAGCGGTTGCGTGTGATCTTCGAGAACGGTACCGAGTCAGCCATGTACCGTCAGTCGTTGGCGATTCGGTTGAGTGATGAAGACGGCTTCATTGTCGTCGACGCCGGAGCCCCCGAAATTTTCGGAGATGATGAGGCGAGCGGGTACATTTACGTGCTGCGCTCGCGGAGCGAGGACCCTCAGCTCGCGAGTCTGAAAGACCTGCACAAGATTGGCTTCACGCGCGGCGAAGTGGAGAAGAGAATTCAGGGGGCCGAGAAATCGCCTACCTACCTGATGGCACCAGTGGACATCGTGGCTAGCTACCGGACATACAACATGAAAACCTCCGCGCTGGAACACCTGCTGCACCGAGTCTTCGCCGAGGTGCGCTTGGACCTCAATCAAGTCGGCGCTGACGGACGTGGGTATGACCCCACCGAGTGGTTCATCGTGCCGCGGCCGGTCATTGACCAAGCAGTCGACCTCATCGTTAGTGGCAGCATCGTGAACTACACCTACGACGCGCAGACTCAGCGACTACGCGGTAAAGATTATGAGGCAGGCTGGGAATGACACTCAACGAGGAACTCGCTACGTGGGTGAACACTCGCCATGACTGGCAGAAGGCGGTAGTCGCGCGGTTATGCGATCATGAGCCAATCTCCGACTCTGATGTGAGTGAAATAGTAGACCAGCTAATCAATGGTGAGCTTCCAGAGGCCTTAGATATAGAGGCAGCGGATGTCCCAGGTTCGACTGCTTCTGGAGACGCAGTCGCTCTTGCAGAGATCACCGAAGTTGCGGGGATCAATGCACTGTTGCCCGGGCAAACTCTGTCTTTCAACGCAAGTGGCCTCACGATTGTCTTCGGAAACAATGCCAGTGGAAAATCTGGATACGCGCGCCTGATTCGTGAGTCAGTGACTGCTCGTTTTAAGTCCGGGCGACTGCTCGGGGACGTGTTCTCTTCGAACCCGATTCCGCAGACCGCCACCATTTCATATTCAAAGGCAGGTGAACCAAATGCGTGGCGGCTTGGAGACTCACCGAGTAAGCACTTATCACGTATTCGGTTCTACGACGAAGATTGCGGTGACGCTTACGTCACGAAGGCAGCTGAAGTTGATTACCAACCTTCCGCGCTAACGATCCTGGATCAGCTATCCGGGGCCTGTGAAAGAATCTCTCTCGAGATTGGAAAGAGGCTCGCCACTAACGATACTGAGAAGCCCTCGTTGCCGATGCTGCATAGCGGGACGGCCTCTTCACGTTTTCTTGATTCTTTGTCCGCTGATACTGACTCTGAGTCGGTGCGCGTCGCACTTGCCCTAACAAATGACCACGATAGCCAGCTTGCACAAGCGCTCGCTGAGGAGGCTCGTCTTAAGGGCAGCGACCCAGCCAAGGAAAAGACGCGGCTACTAGCGCTTTCACGAGAATGGTCAACGCTCGAAGTTCATGCCAAGGAGCTTGGCGGCATGGTGAGCATGGAATCGCTGAATGATCTGAAGACACAGCGCCAGAACGCCAAACAACTTCGTGAGGCCGCGAGAATTGCTTCCTCGAATACCTTTGAGGCTGAGCCCATCACTAATGTCGGATCGGAAACATGGCGATTGCTGTGGGAAGCAGCTAGGAAGTTCTCACTCACCGAGGCCTACCACGATCATGAGTTCCCTTACACCGGAGAAGCTGCAGTCTGCTTGCTGTGCCAACAAAGATTAAGTGAAGAAGCATCAGACCGTTTGGTCAGGTTCGAGACTTTCGTCTCAGATACAACTTCCCGGGACGCGGATGACGCTGCGGAATCTCTTATTGATGCGATGAATACTCTCAATTCACTAAGTGTTCTACCGACCGCTGTTAGTGCTGCGCTAGGCACGCTGCAGGAGGGCGGCGAAGATACTGCTTCGGTAAGGAGCTGGTTTGAGGAAGCGTGCAAGGTTGTTCTCAGCGCCGAAGAATGGCTAAAGGATGAATCCGGAGCTGCAATTGCACCAACTCCATTAGTTGAGTCTGTCAGTACTGCGGCCGCTGATCGAGCAAAAGAACTAAGTGAACTTGCGGAGGGCATCGACGACACCAAGTTTGCGGAAACCAGTTCGGCAGCCAGTTCCAAGGTTCTTGAATTGCAGGATTCAAAGTTGCTTGCAGAGGCACAGACCTCCATCGAGGCAGAAATCAAACGTCTCGCTCAGCGTAAGAAAATTGAAGCCATCAAGCCGCTCGCTGCGACGAACTCTATTACCACCAAACGTGGCGAACTGACAGAGCAGTATGTTACTCAGGAGGTTCGGGATCACTTTACGCGAGAGACAGAACGGCTTGGCCTTCGTCGTGTCACGCTGAATCGAACCGGTCGGGGTCGGCAGCAGGCTCTGGAGCATCAGCCTGGCCTGGTCGGTTCGCCGCACGCTGCTGCCGTTGAGCTGGTCCTGAGTGAAGGTGAGCAGACCGCGCTTGGGTTAGCAGGATTTTTGACCGAAGTCGAACTGGATGCATCGCTGTCCGGAGTAGTTTTTGACGACCCAGTATCGTCACTGGACTCCGAAAGGCGAACTAGGGTTGCGCAGAGGCTTGTTGAGTTGGCTGATACTCGGCAGGTTATTGTTTTCACCCACGAGATCACTTTTGTTCAGGCGCTAATCAAAGAAGCCGAACGAAAACCGGTTTCCCTGGAGAAGCGTTCAGTACAGCGCATAGGTGAGGCTCAGCCGGGTCTTATTTCCGACGAGTTGCCTTGGGCGGCTAAGGATATTCCGCAGCGAATCAGCTTGATGGAGTCAGACTTGGCCGCAATTGCGAAGATACGAGCGGAACTAAGCGAGGAAGACTACGTTGCTCGCATCGGTGCTCTAACTGGCCGCCTTTCGCAAACACTTGAACGGGCTGTGAACCTACATATCGTTAATGAGCTGGTCGACCGCGGCAAGAATGAAGTTCGCCCAACTATGCTCAAGATCTTGCCCAGGTTCACGCAAGCCGATCACGACGAGTATCAATCTGCGTATGGAAAAATCTCAGGCTGGGCTGAGAGACATGACAACGCGCCTGAAGAAAATTACGTACCTCCTACGACAGACGAGGTTGCCCGTGAAATCGCATGGCTCAAGGCATGGCACAAACGTGTGAAATCGTACGCCAATTAATAGCGTGACGATATGAGACTGAAGAGAGTGAACTGTGGCAGTTGAAATGGGGCTGTGGCGAGCTGATAGCGACAAACTGAGTCGCATCGTGCCGACCGCGATTGGATTGGAGTCTCAGCTCGAAACGTACATCGAGTCGGACCCCTCAATGCTGGGAGAGACACTGATGATCGTCGGACGCCAAGTTCCGACAGCATTCGGTGGTTTCATCGACCTTCTAGCACTGGACGAGACGGCCGCGGTGCACGTCATCGAACTCAAGCGCGACAAGACCCCGCGGGATGTGACAGCACAAGCACTTGATTATGGGTCATGGGTATCATCGCTCGGTCGGGCAGAGATCCAAGGAATCTTCGATCAGTACCGGCCTGGCACAGCACTAGAAGAAGCGTTTGCAGAATGCTTCAACGAGACACTTCCAGAAGAAGTGAATGCTACGCAAACGTTCACGATCGTCGCAGCCAGCATCGATTCGGCAACGGAACGCATCGTGCGGTTCCTCAACGAGGACTTTGGTGTGCCCATCAACGTCGTCTTTTTCCGCCACTTCATCGATAACGGATCCTCCTACCTCGCCCGAACTTGGCTCGTCGAGCACGAAGGACAGACAGCAATCTCGACATCGTTGGTCTCTCGTAAAACGAAGACTCGCGAGCCGTGGAATGGAACTGATTGGTATGTGTCCTTTGGTGAAGACAGCGGCACCCGTCAGTGGGTCGACGGACGAAAGTATGGCTTTGTCTCAGGCGGAGGTGGCAAGTGGTTTTCCCAGACCCTGAAAAACTTGCCCGTCGGGGCAAGAGTGCTCGTACACATCCCGAAGACGGGATATGTGGGCGTAGGAACTGTGACGGGCGAGGCCAAACGGTTTGACCAGGCTGTCGTGAACGTGGATGGTGTTGCCACGCCACTTCGGGAGCTTGAACTTGCTGGCACCTATCGTCATGACGGCGACGAGGCAGACGAAGCAGCTGAGTGGGTCGTTCCGATCGAATGGATCCACACAGTGCCCCGCGAACAAGCATTCTGGAAGAACGGCATGTTCGCCAACCAGAACACTGCAGCAAAGCTGCGTCAACAGTTCACGATCGAGCAGATCAGTGACGCGTTCAAACTGGATACCTGATGCTGCCAGATCACTACGATCTCAAAGACGTTCTGCATGCCACGGTGAATTCGCGTGTCTGCCTCGTCGAGCGAGACGGTCAAGAATATGTTGCCAAGCTTCCCCCTATCGGGCATTCGGTTTTGCGGCAATGGCCTCGCAGGCCCATGCCGATGGCAA
>CALMPB010000376.1 GCA_937871985.1 uncultured Burkholderiaceae bacterium | reverse complement strand
CGGGCCAGCAGGTCCAGCAGCGTCGTGTCCCAGGCCACCAGCGAGGTCTGCGACCGCTTCTGGCCGTTGCAGGACACCTCATGAACCAGCAGGTACCAGGGCCGCTCCAGCGCGAGCGTGATGGCCGGCCAATGCGTCTGGCGCGGGGCCACCTGGGCGGGGTGGAGGTGCTGGACGAGGCCGGGGGCGGTGATGAACACGGTGGGAGTCCCAAAGGCCAAAGGGAGGGAAATTCTGCCTCAAAGTATTTGCACGAAGGCTTTCGAAGCCAACACTTTTTTGGTGTCTGCCAAAGCCCCCGATACACCTCCCTTTCTTGCCCCACTGGCTGAGAACCTGATTGCTCTGCGAGCAAAAGGGAACTGGAGCCTTGGCGCGCTGGCGGAGCAGGCGCGTGTGAACCCACGAATGATCCGGTTGATGGAGCAGGGGCAGGTCAACGTCTCCTTGAACACGGTAGACAAACTGGCCCGGGCGCTCGGCGTCACCACGGGCTCTCTGGTCGGCCTGAGGCCAGTGGCCCGACAAGACGGCGATGCGCTGATCGAGGAGGTGCTGGCACACAAGCTCGTCTCGGCAAGGAAGGCGCTGATGTTGACCCAGGACACACTGGGGCAGCGGTCGGGCGTCAGCATGTACGTCATCGCGCACATCGAGCGCCAGGCGCGCAACCCATCACTTCAAACGCTGGCGAAGCTTGCGGCTTCGCTCGATCTATCGCTTGAGGCGTTGTTGAGCAAATAGATCGGGCTGGGTCGAACGGGTTGTACTGATTGGCTGAGAGTCGGATTTGCAGCGGGTGCTGCCGGTCGAGCCGCCTTGCCATCTCTGCGCTTTACAGCACGTTGCGGTCATTCATAATCGAAACCACTAGATCCCCTTCTCACCACTGACTCGATGAGGGCTAGAACCCTGTCAGCGTTAGCTGTTCGGGTACTGCTGGTGTCTGAAGGACAAGTGACTGGCAAAAGTCGCGCAGCAAATGCTGACGAATACCTCTAACAGCCTCCTGGGATCATCGGGAATCTCTGGGCGGCTCGGAAAACCCTTCAAGTATTCTGCTAGTGGTTGCAGCGCGTCTAGGTCCAGCTTGATCTCCAGTCGGTGGCTGATTTTGTTGCGCAGCGCGTTCATGTGCTTGATAGCTGGTATCGGATCAAAACGCCTTTCACGCACAAGCACCTCGGATTTCAGCAAGTTGACCCGCTGTCCGAAGGTCAACTTCGACTTCTCCCAATCAAGCTGCGGGAACGTCACCTTGAGGTACTCGTCCATGTAATGCTCGATGAGCAGATGGCACGTCAGGAAGTAGCCAAGCAAGCCATGATCAAGCCCGGAGATGCGCTTCCAGACTACAGCCCCGTTGGCGACACCTCCGAACATTGGAGGTAATCGGAGTTCATCAAACGTTGTCATGATGTCCACCTCGCCTTTGCGAGCACAAGTGCTTCATCGTAGTGGTGAGCTGACGCAATCACGTTCTTGCCCCTATTTGTAAGAACGAACCCCGCAGTCTGTCCAATGATCGCCGATCGCGCCTGTCCAACAAGGCCGCCCTCTAGAAGCTCATCAGTTGCAGCGCGAATACTTTCAGCGCTTGCTGGCTTGGTCTTCTCCGCCAGCTCTTCAATGGTCAAGGGCTCCTTCATCTCCAACACATACAGAATGGACAAAGCCCGGAAGCTCAGAAGGTCAGTCGTCAGGCCCTTCGTCCTAAGCACAGGAGGGATCAAAACCTCGATTAGGCTGGCAGGGCGTTGATCCTTTCGATCCAACATGCTTCGAAGATCGTCCTCTGCCACATCAAGTAAGGCCAGTAAGCGCTGTGACGCTGTCTGCGCTCGCCGTAGTTCCTCCATTCGCTTCTTCGCCTCGGTCGAGACAGTCTCTAGCTGCTTTGACAGACCTTCAATCCTGTCCTTTGTGTCGCTTAGTTCCTTTTCCGCCTCAGCGCGATTTCGTTCTGCTTTGACCTGAGCCTTAACAGCGGTTTTCGCTTGCTCCCGTGCCTCGTCCCGATCCGAGCTGACTTCATCGATCTTCGCACTCAGCTGATAGATGTCTGCACGAATCTTGCGGGACGTCTGTAGATCAAGTAGCTCCAACTCTTCAACTGCCTTGCGGTCATCTTCCACCAGCTTCTGATTCTCGCGCCACTGTTTGGTAACACGCCTAGACAGAAGCGGCAATAGATAGACGTACGCAAGGGCTGCTGTAAGCGGCGCAACAACATTCCATCCAAACCAATCGATAGCAGACGGGTACAGGCCATCTGCCAGTTCAATCGTCTTGCTGACCGTGTTCTTGGACAAAAGAACAGCGATGAACTTCCAATTGATGATCGACCAAGAGATGACGAAGCCGCTGACCAGCGGACTCGAAAGTCTCTCATCAATCACCGATCCGAGCGACTTGCCTATTTTTTCGATGATCATGCCCCACCTCCTTGAACAGCGAGCATCGTAGCTTAATCAGGGAAGCAATCATCCGAGTTGTGCCCGCTGCGGTTTAACCCCTTCCATCGAGAGAACTTCACCCGGAAAGCTAGATGCCGCCGCTCAGTTCAAACGCAGAACTACAGCTTCAGGCGACAGATGCCTGGATAATCCACCCACCTTTACATATCGCAGGGAGAACGCATGGCCGGCAAATGGCATGTTCCTTTCAACGGGCGTGGCATCTCTGGTCATGCAACTCAGAACTTCTTGTGGCAGGACGGCCCCGTTTACATCATGGATAACCACCGGGCGGCTTGGTGGTGCTGGCTCAGGCATCTACCCGCGGGTGAGTCCATCGATGTCTTTCACATCGATCGGCATACCGACACACTAGGCTCCAATCTTCCTTTGTGGCTCGCGGCACTGCCATCGCAGATGCGGGGCGTCCCCATTCAGTCCTATCTATCCTTTCAAGCCAATGTCAACGGTGTTCCCGGAGCTGCTATCCGATGGGACAACTATCTAAGCCTATTCTTCGAGCATGAACGGGACAACCTGGGCAGCGTCTATTTTGCAACCCATCATGACGGTGACGCGCCAAACCTACCCGAAGGTTCTTGGTTCGACGTTGTCCCATGGTGCTTGCCGAAGAACCTGGACTTCTGGCTTGAACAGGGCAACAACTGGCTATTTAACATCGACTTGGATTATTTCTTCTGCGACATGGACAGTGGCGATTGCCGTCGTTTTCTTGACTCTGCCTATGTCAAGGACGTTTGCGCCTCGATCAAGAAGCATCTTGGCAGTGGACGAATCAAAGTGCTTACGATCTGTCTCACGCCTGATGAGAATGGATTTAGTGGTGGATGGGCATCCTCTGAAGCGCTTTGCTCGGAAATTTGCGAGCACCTCGGGATCGCGTTTTCGTTACCTTGACGGCATCTAATGTCGGCGCGAGGACGTTGCCGCGGGCGATTTGTCTGAGACGTCGGTATTGAAGCGAGAACGGAGGGTCACATACACCCGCTTAGATGTTCAGCGAATGTGTTGCATCGACAGGTCGGATCCGCACTGGAGCCATAGCATCGCCACGCGCAAGCGGGCGGCATCGAAGATCAGCACCCGAATGACTGCGACGTGGCGCAGATCGGGCGTTCACAGCGCCGGATCGGATGGCAGCACCCAGTCTAAAGCCACCCCTGCACAAATCAAGGTAAACCGCCCAACCTGCCCCAACGACTCCCCTACCTCACCGCCCTCCCCAACCCCTGCCCCACATCCCAAAGAATGTCCTCAATGTGCTCCAGCCCGACCGATATCCGAATCATGTCCGGCAGCACCCCCGCAGCAATCTGCTGAGCCTCATCCAGCTGCCGGTGCGTCGTGCTGGCCGGGTGCGAGATCAAGGTCCGCGTATCCCCAATGTTCACCAGGTGGCTCATGAACTGCGCGCTTTCGATGAAGCGCACGCCGGCCTCCATGCCGCCCTTCACGCCAAAGGCCAGCAGGCCGGATGCGCCGCGCATCTGCCGCTTCATCAGCGCGTGCTGCGGGTGGTCTTCCAGGCCGGGGTAGTTCACCCAGCTCACGCGCGGGTCGTCTTTCAAGAACTTGGCCAGGGCCAGCGCGTTCGCGCAGTGGCGCTCCATGCGCAGCGGCAGGGTTTCCACGCCCTGCAATATCTGCCAGGCACTGGTGGGCGCCAGTGAGGCGCCGTAGACGCGCAGGCCTTCCATGCGGCAACGCATGCTGAAGCCGAAGTCGCCAAAGGTTTCGTAGAACTTCACGCCGTGGTAGCCGGGCGATGGCTCGGTCATGCCGGGGAATTTGCCGTTGTCCCAGGGGAATTTGCCGCCCTCCACCACCACGCCGCCCAGGGTGGTGCCGTGGCCGGCCAGGTACTTGGTCGCGCTGTGGATGACGATGTCCGCGCCCAGCTTCACCGGGTTGCACAGGAAGGGGCTGGGCACGGTGTTGTCCACGATCAGGGGCACGCCGTGGGCGTGGGCCACGTCGGCTATTGCCCCGATGTCCAGCACCACCATGCTGGGGTTGCCCAATGTCTCGGCGTACACGGCGCGGGTGTTGGGCCGCATGGCGGCGGCAAAGGCGTCGGGGTCGGTGGCGTCCACGAAGGTGGTTTCGATGCCGAACTTGCGCAGGCTCACGGCCAGCATGGTCACGCTGCCGCCGTACAGGGCGCCGGCGGCCACCACGTGGTCGCCGCTTTGCAGTAGGGTGGTCAGGGCCAGGGTTTCGGCGGCCATGCCGCTGGCGCAGGCCACGGCGGCGCGGGCGCCTTCCAGCGCGGCCACGCGCTCTTCCAGCGCACACACGGTGGGGTTGCTCAGGCGCGAGTAGACGTTGCCGAAGGTCTGCAGGTTGAACAGGCTGGCGGCGTGTTCGGCGCTGTCGAAGACAAAGCTGGTGGTCTGGTAGATGGGCAGCGCGCGCGAGCCGGGGCTGCTGTCG
>CALMPB010000375.1 GCA_937871985.1 uncultured Burkholderiaceae bacterium | reverse complement strand
ACCGCAAGCTCGACGACAACGAGCAGGCGCAGAAACGGCTCCAGCGCGAACAGGATGGCTCAGAAGTCAAATCCGTCCAGCTCGAACGCCTGATCGACCTGGGGCAATCGCTGATCGAACGACGCGACAGCTTGGAAGTCTTCCGCGACAGCGCCGCCGACCACTACCACCGCGCCACCGGCTCACCCTGGTCCCAGCGCACAGGATCGCGGGTCAACCACCGCCACCTGACCGCCGCGATGATCGACAGCCGCGACTTCATCGCCGCCAAACGCCGCGCGGAAACCGAGGTGCTATTGCCCGCTGGCCCAAAGATCGCCTTCTCCGGCGGCGACACCGCCGACCACAAGCTGATCTGGGCCAAGCTCGACCAGGTCCACGCCAAGCACCCCGACATGGTGCTGATGCACGGCGGTTCCCCGAAAGGCGCCGAAAAGATCGCGTCGCGCTGGGCGGAAACCCGCAAGGTGCCGCAGGTCGCCTTCAGGCCCGACTGGACGAAGCACGCCAAGGCGGCCCCGTTCAAGCGCAACGACGCCATGCTTGCGATCATGCCGATCGGCGTCCTCATCTTCCCGGGCACGGGTATCCAGGACAATCTAGCCGACAAGGCCAGGAAGCTCGGCATCCCGGTGTGGAAGTTCAGCGGCGCATAAGCGCCGCCTACTCGTCAGCGCCTTATCACTCTCGCTCTTGCAAGGGCGTCGATATAGAAACCGCATGCTAGGCCGTGAACGGTTAACAGTACCGTCTCAGAATGAATTGGCCTCTGGATCAACAAGGGGCGAACTAGGGTATGGGCACGTCGATCGAGTTAAAGGTGAGCGGCGTCTCTCTAGATTACGCAAAAAATAACATGGGCAATGACTACGGCTATCTCTTTCAGGAGCCAGATCTCGCCCGCCGTCCGTGTGATGGCATCGATTACAACTACTATCTCGACCATCCTGAGCAGGAGGGCGATTTGGCAGAAAGCGAGCTCGCGTTCGTGCGCCCGTTGGCCCGCGTCATCCCGAGACTTGATGTCCTTGGCTGCACGTTGGAGGGAGCCCGAGCGGAGTACGAGGCCGTTGTGGCCGACGCAACGTCGATCTCCGAGTCCCAAGCGCAGCATCTAACTTTCGAGGAATTCTGTGCGCTCGCCAACCTGTTCCCACTGGCCAGCCTCGCCAACGAATACATTGAACACGACACCGAAGAACGAGCCACGGTCGCGCAAGGACGCTTCGCTGCGCACGCCGCACTCTTTGCCCGCATGCCTTGGACCGAAAACGCAGATATGTATTGGTCCGAAGCCAGTTTTCTCTCGGCCAAGCTATGCATCCTCAGCGCGCCGTCAATGTTGCGGGTTTTCGCCCTCGGACCCGAGAATTCGGACGCCGAAGTGACGTGGCAATTCGGCAATATCGTGAACGCAGGTTGGGTCGATCGCAGTTCGTTTGCAGCCGGCGCGCAGCGAACTCATGCGATTCTGGTCGCGACCGAAGGCGCATCGGATGCGCGTATCCTGCGTCGAGCACTCGACCTTTTGCGTCCCGACGTCGCCGACTTCTTCCGCTTTATTGATGGCGAGGAACGGCATCATTTCTGGGGCACTGGCAACCTCGTCAAATTCGCCGAAGGCCTCGTCCGGATCGATATCCAGAACCGAGTGCTGTTCCTGCTCGATAATGATGCGGAGGGGATCGACGCATACCGGAAGCTTCAAGCATTGAAGATGCCAGGGAATCTGCGCTCGATGGTTCTGCCGAATATTGCGGAATTGCGCTGCTTCCCAGCGCTAGGCCCCGAGGGTCTCAATGACTGCGATATCAACGGGCGAGCGGCCGCCATGGAATGTTACCTTGATCTCAATCTGCCCGGCTACCCGTCGGCTCGGGTGATCTGGAGCAATTACAAGCGAGACATCGACGCTTGGCACGGTGCACTCGAACACAAGGAATCCTACGACCGCCACTTCATGAAACAGGATGCCGACACGCTGGCGTCAGGGGCATATGATGCATCCAAGCTGACCCAGGTGCTCGATGCTTTGATCGCCGAGGTTTCGCAATTTGGCGGCAGCTCGTGCTGAGTGCGGTCCACACCCATTCCTTGCTCTCGTCGGAGGGCAATCCAATTCGGTTGCAGGCCCGTGCATGGAGAGATGATCGGACCAGATGCGGGCCAACTTGGCCCGAGTCTTTGTTGATCTTTTGTCCAGCTCTCAAAGACACTCGCCGGCGCCTGATCCCGCGCACCACCCCGCTTCAAGACGCTGATCCTTGGTCCAGCCGATGGCCTGACGCCATCAACCCGTAAAGGGTCGGACTACGCATAGCGTGCCGCCGCGCCGGCGTTGCCTGCGCGGTGATTGCGGCCATCGGCCGAACACATCGGGCGCCTGTCAGCGGGGGGATGGTCCTCCGCTCGAAACAGGAGCCGGATCGATGTCCTTCCCCGACGCACACGCCTTCGCCTTCAGCCTCGCCACCACCCTGATGGCCGTCATCGTC